>CP073744.1:2305000-2572500 GCA_024397955.1 bacterium SCSIO 12696 | reverse complement strand
GATCGGTTGCGTTAAGCGGCGAAGTACAACCCCACTCTAAGGAACCGCCGTTATCTACAGGCGTAAGAACCATATTTGCACCAGCCAAGTTTGCGTTAGCATCATTGCCAAAAGTCACTGTAATCACACCTGCAGCCACAGCCACACCAGTTACATAGTTACCATTTACAGTGGCTGCTGCCGGAATACCATCGGCCCCACTGTTAATACCAGCAAGAGCACCTTCTTCTGCAAATATCTCGGCAACATTTGTTTTCAGGCCACTAGCCAAAGCCAAACCTTCAGAAGATTGGCCACGAATAGTGTAGTTTTCATACTGAGGCAAAGCGATAGCTGCCAAAATACCGATAATCGCAATAACGATCATTAATTCAATCAGGGTAAAGCCCCCTTGACGCTGTTTCATAAGATTCTCCTTCGGAAGTTTATGGTTGTTATGAACAGTCGGAGATCTTAATAGCGAATAGTGTGCCAACTTTTCAAAACCACGCCCACAACAGAAAAAAATCAAACAAAATCAAAAATTTAAAAGCAACAACTCTGATACACACAGATTGCCGTGTCGCCACAATCCTCTTAATGATGGAATAATAGGGGCTCGCAAGAACAACTTTGGTCAGACCAAGACAGCCCGATGTGACATTTATTGTCATACCATCCCAAGCTTATCGTAATTCTAGTGGTACCAGCCCATTGCTCTTATATATGCGGGTTGCCATAATCAGATATGGATTCCCACTTCTGCGGGCCTGACAGGCACCGATGATAAAAACGGATACATATAATGACACCCGCCAATAGCGCACTAAGAGGCTTGCCAAAGCGTTTGGTACAGGACGGCCTAATCGAACAGGAAGCCGCTGAAGAGGCAGTTATTCACTGCCAGCAACAGCGGCTACCATTTGTAGAACATATTGTTACTGCCAATGTGCTACCAGCTCAACTGGTAGCAACAGTGGCAGCCAATGAATTTGGCTCCCCACTATTGGATCTGGATTCCTTTAATCTGGATACAGCCCCAAAAGAGCTAGTAGATGGCAAACTGATTCGTCGCCATAAAGCCCTGCCACTCTATAGTCGAGGAAGCCGCTTGTCTCTTGGTGTATGCGACCCCACCAACCACCAGACTATCAACGAGATTCAATTCCAAACTGGCATGACTATTGAGCCAGTACTTGTAGAGTACGACAAGCTTGAAGCGGCTATCGAAAACTTTCTCAACCAGCAAGAAGAAGACTTAGGGGAAGCTCTGGGCACACTGGACGATGTGCATCTGGACGAATTGGACGTTAGCGCCGTTGAAGACCCTGCCGAAGAAGACCATAGCGGAGATACCGACGACGCTCCCATTGTTCGCTTTATTAATAAACTATTACTGGATGCTATCAAGTTGGGGGCATCGGATATTCACTTTGAGCCCTATGAGCGGAGCTACCGTGTGCGATTCCGCATTGACGGCGTATTGCAGGAAATGACAAAGCCCCCGGCTAATTTGGCGCCACGTCTGGCAGCACGCTTAAAGGTAATGTCGCAGCTGGATATCTCAGAGCGGCGCATCCCTCAGGACGGCCGAATTAAACTTAAACTGTCCAAATCTAAAGCTATCGACTTTCGGGTAAATACACTACCCACCTTGTATGGGGAAAAAATTGTATTGCGAATTTTGGACTCCAACAGTGCAAAAATGGGTATCGATGCACTGGGCTACGAGGAAGACCAAAAAGAAGCTTATATGAATACCCTAGCCCAGCCTCAGGGCATGATTCTGGTCACTGGCCCTACTGGTAGCGGTAAAACCGTTTCCCTTTATACCGGTTTGGGTATTCTCAACACCCCGGAGCGCAATATCTCCACGGCCGAAGACCCCATCGAAATCAATATGGATGGGATTAACCAGGTGCAGATCAACACCAAGGTAAACCTGACTTTTGCAGAAGCCCTGCGAGCCTTTCTCCGTCAGGATCCAGATGTGATCATGGTGGGTGAGATTCGCGACTTAGAAACAGCAGAAATTTCCATTAAAGCGGCGCAAACCGGCCACTTGGTGTTATCCACCCTACACACCAACAGCTCACCGGAAACATTAACCCGCTTGCTCAATATGGGGGTTCCCGCCTTTAACGTAGCCACATCTGTTAGTCTGATTATCGCCCAGCGGCTGGCGCGCCGACTGTGCCAACACTGCCGCCGCCCGGCAGACGATATACCCGATAAGATTCTGACCGAGGAAGGCTTTGATACTATCGACCTACCTCGCGATCAGTTTGAGCTGTACCACCCGGTAGGTTGCCCCAAATGCACTAATGGCTACAAGGGCCGTAGTGGGGTATATGAGGTGCTAAAGGTGAGTCCGTCCATTTCGCGCATTATTATGGAGGGAGGAAACTCCTTGCAAATCGCCGAAGAGGCGAAAAAAGAAGGCTTTAGAACTTTGCGCCAGTCGGCACTTTTAAAGGCTGCCAAGGGTATAATCAGTTTGGAAGAGGCTAATCGGGTCACTAAAGACTGACCGGCCAAACGCCGAATAAGTAATAATCTCGTCATTGCGAGGCTAAACACAGTGGCCGCAGCAACCTCAGCGAGTGTGGTAACACATTCAATCCTCGCAATGACAGCGACTTACAACGAATAATAACTAGATTTCGAAGGATTGGGTTATGGCAACCGCAGAAGCGCAAGTATTTGTCTATAAAGGCAAAGATAAAAAAGGTAGTGTTGTGCAAGGCGAGATTCGTAGCGCCAACGCCAACTTTGCCCGTGCCCAGCTGCGCAAACAGGGCATTATTGCCAATAACGTTAAAAAGAAACCCAAACCTCTGTTTGGCAGTAGCGGCAAACCTATCAAGCCCGCCGATATTGCGGCTTTTACTCGCCAAATGGCCACGATGATGAAAGCAGGTGTGCCACTGGTACAAAGCTTCGATATTGTCGCTGAGGGCTGTGAAAACACCAGTCTGAAATCCCTGATTGAGTCCATTCGCGACGATGTCGCTGCCGGCGCCAGCTTTGGTTCATCCCTGCGAAAGCATCCAAAGTACTTTGATGATCTATTTTGTAGTCTAGTTGAATCAGGCGAAACATCAGGTGCCTTAGAAACTATGCTGGATCGTATTGCACTCTATAAGGAAAAGCTGGAAAGCCTGAAAGCAAAAGTTAAGAAGGCTCTAACCTACCCTATTGCTGTAATTGTTGTTGCTGTAATAGTAATGGGCATTTTGCTTGTTAATGTGATTCCTCAATTTGCTCAAACATTTAGCTCCTTTGGTGGCGAGCTCCCAGCTTTCACACAATTCGTTTTAGGTTTGTCAGAGGCTGCTCAAAGACAGTGGTGGATATGGCTTTTGATAATTGTTGGTGCCCTTTTCGCATTCAAAGAGGGAAAGCAAAGATCACCAAAGTTTGCTGACACTGTCGACAAGGTGACTTTAAAAATACCCATAGTGGGAAATATAATTAATGAAGGCGCTGTGGCTCGTTTTGCACGGACATTATCCACAACATTTGCAGCAGGTGTTCCCCTTGTGGATGCATTGGACTCAGTAGGTCGCGCTTCAGGCAATGCCGTTTATAGAGACGCCATATACAAGGTACGTGACGATGTTACCACTGGCGTTCAACTCAACAGCTCGCTGAAAAGCACCGGGGTATTTCCCATTCTTTTAGTACAAATGGCTTCTATCGGTGAAGAATCAGGAGCGCTAGATGAAATGTTGGAAAAGGCAGCTGAACATTACGAAGAGTCTGTTGATAATGCCGTAGACAATCTAACCACCCTGCTTGAGCCAATGATTATGGCTGTACTAGGTGTTCTTATCGGCGGCATGCTGATTGCTATGTACCTGCCAATATTTCAGCTGGGTAATACAATCTAAAAAGAATAACAACGAGACAAACACAGAATGCCAGAACTCAACCTCCCGCCCACCCTTTTGGTGGGCGTTGCCGTTATATTAGGCCTGTTGGTCGGAAGCTTCCTCAATGTAGTGATCTATCGTCTGCCGATGCAGCTACAAATTAGCTGGCGGGAAATGGCACGAGAGATTTTGGAGTTAAAGGCGGAAGTTGAACCACGCATTTCCTTAGCATTCCCCGCATCTCATTGCCCCAAGTGCAATGCATCTATCAAGCCTTGGCACAATATCCCGGTAATCAGTTACCTGCTGTTGAAGGGTCAATGTCAAAACTGCAGCACAAAAATCTCACTACAGTATCCGGCGATTGAGCTACTCACTGGCCTGTTGTCCGGTTTTATTATTTTTCACTATGGAATGAGCGAGCAGGGCTTGTTAGCACTGCTATTTACCTGGTGCCTGATTGCCCTTACTGGTATCGACTTCGGCCATAAACTATTGCCAGACAATATAACCCTACCGCTGATGTGGATAGGTCTATTGGCCAATACCCAAGGGGTTTTTACAGATTTGGCCAGCTCAGTTATTGGTGGTGCAGTAGGCTACCTCTCTCTTTGGACGGTGTACATTATTTTCAAAAAGCTCACCGGCAAAGAAGGCATGGGCCACGGGGATTTCAAGCTGCTGGCAGCGTTGGGTGCCTGGATGGGATGGCAGTTTTTACCAATGATTATTTTGTTGTCAGCGGTAGTAGGCGCTCTGGTGGGCATTGCCGGTATATTAATTATGGGCCGCGACAAGCAGATCCCCATCGCTTTTGGCCCCTACCTGGCCGCAGCGGGATGGATTGCACTAATTTGGGGGCATGATATTTTGGCTTGGTATACCCCTTACTTAGCCCCTTAGGCTAATTCGTCATTCCCGCGAAGGCAGGAATCCATTATTCTTACCAACCTATGTGGATTATACGCTTCGCTCGCCCTGCGGGCGCTCAACGCAAGCATTAGTCCCGCCTTCGCGGGAATGACAACTATCAGGAAAAAACCATGTACGTAGTTGGCCTAACCGGCGGTATCGGCAGCGGCAAAAACGCCGCCACCCACTATTTTCAGGATTGTGAAATTGAGATTGTCGACGCAGACATCGCCGCACGGCGAGTTGTAGAGCCCCACACCGACGCCTATCTCGAAATCATTGAGCACTTTGGCGTCGGTGTGCTATTGCCCAGCAACGACCTCAATCGAAGCGCCCTACGAGCAATGGTGTTCGCCGACCCGGAAAAACGCCAATGGCTCGAAGAGTTATTGCACCCACTGATTCACCAATGGATGGATGAGCGTCTACACACCATCAACAGCCCTTACGCCATCCTCTCATCACCTCTGTTGTTGGATACCGAACAACACAAATTGGTTGACCGTATTCTGGTGATAGACGCTACGGAAGAGCTGCAAATAGAGCGCGCCTGTGCCAGAGACGCCACTTCAGAAAGCCAAATCCGTGCGATTATGGCCAGTCAGCTGCCTCGGCAAACCCGTCTGGATCGGGCTGACGATATCATCTGCAATAGCGGCTCACTTGATGAATTGCAAAACCAGGTAAATGCCATGCACCAAAAGTATTTGCTGTTGGCCAGTGAGGCAAAGGCATGAGCACTCCCCCAGAATTAAACTGCCCTACCTGTCAGAAGCTGATCCAGTGGAATAGCGGCTTTCCCCATCGCCCATTTTGCTCAGAACGCTGTAAGCAAATTGATTTTGGTGACTGGGCCAATGAAACTCATTCGATACCCGGTGAGCCGGTTATGGATGCTGAGCTATCGGATGAGACTCAGCACTAAAGATTGTCAAAATTGATCTAGCTGTGTTGCATCAGGCGGTTAACCACCGCCTGATTGGCTTCTGGAAATGGGTGACTGCCTAACTCCTGATACTTCACCCACTTTACTGGCTGGCCTTCAGCGCCATGGGGCTCGCCATCAAAATCGGTGACTTCCCAAAATTCCAGATGAATCTGTTTTTCCGGGTAGTCGTGATGAGTTTCCACTAACCGCTCGCAAGCAATGGTTTGGATACCCAACTCTTCTTGCAGCTCTCGCACCAGCGCCTCCCTGGGTGTTTCACCACTATCCACCTTACCACCAGGAAATTCCCACATGCCACCTTTGTGTAAGTGGTCCGGGCGCTTGGCAATAAACAGCTCACCGGAACGGCCACAGCAGTCGCCGTGGATAACAGCTGCAACAACATGGATTCGTTTCAAAAGGCCACCTCAGGTTCTGTATTCTGCGTTAATGCGCACGTACTCATGAGACAAATCCGTAGTCCACACGGTTTCCCTGCAATCGCCGCGCCCCAGGTCAATACGGATCTCAATGTCTTCCCGATCCATTACCGCCTGACCCGCCTGTTCGCTGTAACTACTGGCGCGGCCCCCATTCTCGGTGAGCAATACATCACCCAAATGGACAACCACATTATCAACATCCAGGCCATCGACGCCGGCACGGCCAACAGCGGCCAAAATACGCCCCCAGTTGGGGTCGGAAGCAAACAGTGCGGTTTTGACCAACGGTGATTCCGCCACTGTAAACGCCACCGCCAAGGCCTCTGCGGAGCTGGCCCCACCACGAACATCAACGGTCACAAACTTGCTGGCCCCTTCACCATCGCGAACAATGGCCTGTGCCAGTTCAATACAAACTTGTCGCAGGGCAGTGACAAAATCCTCATAGCCACTGCACTCCTCGGCAATCGAAACACCCGACTGCCCAGTGGCTGCCAGAACCACCGAATCATTGGTGGAGGTATCGCCATCAACGGTGATGCGATTAAAAGAACAGTCCACACACGCACGCACCAGCTGCTCCAGCACTGGCTGCTCAATGGCCGCGTCGGTGGCAATGTAGCCAAGCATGGTGGCCATATTGGGCTTAATCATGCCCGAACCCTTGGAAATACCGGTAATAGTGACGGTCTTACCATCGATATCAAGCTGGCGGCTAGCACCTTTGGGGCGAGTATCTGTGGTCATAATGCCCTCACCTGCGTCCACCCAGCCTTGCTCAGTTAAAGTAGAAAGTGCTTTGGGTAATGCAGTGACGATCTTTTCTGCAGGCAAAGGCTCACCAATAACACCGGTCGAAAACGGCAAAACCTCTGACAAAGACACACAGGCCTGCTCGGCAAGTGTCTGGCAAATTAAGTTAGCATCGGCCAATCCCTGCTCACCAGTACCCGCATTGGCATTACCGGTATTGGTAATCAGGTAGCGAGGGGTAGTTTGCGCCAGGTTGGCCTTGGCAATACGTACTGGCGCGGCACAGAAGGCGTTTTTGGTAAACACACCAGCTACCCTGCTGCCAGGTGCGATTTCCATCACCACTAAATCCTTACGGCCAGGGGTTTTGATACCTGCAGAAGTGGTTGCCAGCTTAAAGCCAGGAACAGGGTGCATGGTTGGAAAAGTGGGTTCGCCTACGGCCATGTTTATAGTCCACTAAGTTTTATTGGTACTGTAGCCCGGGTAAAACAAAGCGACACCCCGGCTACGGGTTAGGCGTTACCCCAGCTTTCCGTGGCACTGCTTAAATTTCTTGCCAGAACCGCAGGGGCAAGGATCGTTGCGGCCCACTTTGGGCATGTCACGCACAAAAGGTTGTTGCTGGTCACCAGCCTCAATCTTGCCGTGGCACTGCTTGAATTTTTTGCCCGAGCCACAAGGGCAAGGATCATTGCGGCCAACTCCGGGAGGCGCCTGTTGAGGTTGTTGCTGTGGCTCAGCCTGTTCAGGAGCCGCTGCCATGGCCGAAGCCTCGGCGTGTTGAAATTCCATTTGCTGGCGTTGTTGCTGCTCCAGGCGACGCTGTTCCAATTGCTCCGCTTCATCGGGCTGGGCGATTTGCACTTTGCACAAGAAGCGCGTGGTATCGAGCTTGACGTTGTGCAACAGACTTTCAAACAACTCAAACGACTCCCGCTTGTATTCTTGCTTGGGGTTCTTCTGGGCGTAGGCACGCAGATTAATGCCCTGGCGCAGATGATCCATATTGGCCAGATGCTCTTTCCACAATTGATCCAGCACCTGCAACATAATCTGCTTCTCAATGGCGCGCATGTCTGGCCCCACCTCGTCGCACTTGGCTTTATAGAGGCCTGTTAACTCGGTGTTAACTCGCTCGCGAATACCGTCTTCGTTCAGGCGGTCGTCCTGTTCCAGCCACTGTTGGATAGGCGCTTCCAGCAAGAATTCGGCTTTCAAAGCCTCTTCCAGTCCGCTGATATCCCACTGCTCTTCCAGACTCTCCGGCGGAATATGGGCACTGATAACATCGTTGACCACATCTTCTCGTACCGAATCGATCACGTCGGAAATATCGTCACTTTCCAATAGATCATTGCGCTGCTGGTAAACCACTTGACGCTGATCGTTGGCCACATCGTCAAATTCCAGCAGGTGTTTGCGGATATCAAAGTTGCGTCCTTCTACTTTGCGCTGGGCTTTTTCGATGGCATTCGACACCATGCGATGCTCAATGGCTTCGCCATCCTTCATGCCCAGTGCGCGCATCATGTTTTTCACCCGATCGGAGGCAAACAGGCGCATCAATGGGTCTTCCAAAGACAGGTAGAAACGAGATAAGCCAGGGTCGCCCTGACGGCCGGCACGGCCTCGCAACTGGTTGTCGATGCGGCGGGATTCGTGGCGCTCAGTGCCGATAATATGCAAGCCACCCGCTTCAATCACAGTGGCGTGGCGCTGTTTCCAGTCGGCCTTCACCTCATCAATTTGTGCCTCGGTGGGGTTGCCCATCTCGGCCAACTCCGCTTCCCAGTTGCCGCCCAACACAATATCGGTACCACGACCGGCCATATTGGTGGCGATGGTCACTGCGCCCGGGCGCCCGGCCTGAGCAACGATCTGCGCTTCTTTCTCGTGAAATTTGGCGTTCAGTACCTGGTGAGGTACTTTGGCTTTTTTCAGTAGGCTGGACAGCAACTCAGAGGTTTCAATAGACGCTGTACCCACCAGCACCGGTGCCTGCTTTTCCATGCAGTGTTTGATGTCTTCAATCACCGCCTGGTATTTCTCGCCCTGAGTAAGGTAGACCAAGTCATTGAGGTCTTCCCGGGCAATCGCGCGATTAGTTGGGATAACCACCACGGTCAAACCGTAAATCTGGTGAAATTCGTAGGCTTCGGTATCGGCGGTACCGGTCATACCTGCCAGCTTGTTGTACAAACGGAAGTAATTCTGGAAGGTGGTCGAAGCCAGGGTCTGGCTTTCTTGCTGAATCCGCACACCTTCACGGGCCTCAATAGCTTGGTGCAAGCCTTCAGACAGGCGACGCCCCAACATCTTGCGGCCGGTGTGCTCGTCAATCAGCACCACATCGCTGCCTTCAACAATGTAATCCACATCTCGGCGGAACAGATGATGAGCTTTTAGAGCGGCCTGTACGTGATGCAACAAATTCAGGTTGGTGGCCTGGTACAGACTCTCTTCTTCACCCAACAGGCCTTCGTTTATCAGCAGGCCTTCAATTTTTTCGTGGCCCTGCTCGGTTAACTCAACGGCGCGGCCCTTTTCATCAATCACAAAATCGCCGGTATCCAGAATTTGGCAAATCGGCTGTTTGCCCTCTTCCATCAACACCAGGTCTTTGCCCGCCTCGCGAGCCTCTGCCTGAGCAGCACCGGTGGAAACCAGTTCTGGCTCATCACTGCCACGCTGTAGCTGCACCTTGGGGAACTGGATTTTGTCGTTGCGCATCTTGTCCGAGTGCTGCTGCGGTTTCAGCAGCTGCACTATGCGGTTCATGCGCTTGTAGACTTCGGAACTGTCACTGGCAGCACCGGATATAATCAGCGGGGTACGGGCCTCGTCAATCAGAATGGAGTCCACTTCGTCCACAATGGCAAACGACAGCTGCCGCTGAACCCGGTCTTCCTGGCGCAACGCCATATTGTCGCGCAGGTAGTCAAAGCCAAATTCGTTGTTGGTGCCGTAGGTAATATCGGCGCTGTAATTGAGTTGCTTTTCGTGGGCCATCTGGCCGGAATACACCACGCCCACAGTCAACCCCAACAGCTCGTAAATGGGCCGCATCCAGTCGGCGTCGCGTTTGGCCAGGTAATCGTTGACGGTGATAATGTGTACACCCTCTCCACTCAGGGCGTTCAGGTAAGCCGCCAAAGTAGACATCAGGGTTTTACCTTCACCAGTACGCATTTCCGCAATGCTGCCCTCGTGAAGGGTGATACCGCCAATCATCTGCACATCAAAGTGGCGCATGCCCAGGCTGCGATCGGCTGCTTCACGCACAACAGCAAAGGCCTCTGGCAACAGCTGGTTGAGGGTTTCGCCATTTTGAAAGCGCTGCTTGAAATCATCGGTTTTGGCGCGAAGCTCATCGTCACTGAGCTCACGGTAAGGTTCGTCATAACTGTTTATTTGTTTGACGGTCTTGCGCATCCGGCGCAGCTCACGATCGTTTTTGCTGCCGAATACTTTCTTCAATAAATTGGCCATCGGTTTCCCTTATGGTCGAGTCGTTTAGGTGCCAGTCATGGCAATATGGGGTGTTTGCCGTCGTACTCAAGGGCACAGGCAGATCGGGAATCAACCGCAGAACGCGGCCAGGGAATCAGAGTACTGTTTTTTTGATGTAGCTCGCCGGGTCTACCGGGCGGCCATTCTTAAAGACTTCAAAGTGGACATGGGGGCCGGTGGAACGGCCGGTGCTGCCCATCAGAGCAATAATCTGGCCTTTTTTGACCACATCGCCCGCGCTGACCAAGTTTTGTTTGTTGTGGCCATAGCGGGTGACAAAACCATCGCCGTGCTCAATTTCTATCAGCTGGCCATAACCCTGGCGCTCGCCAGACCAAATAACCACACCGGCAGCAGTGGCCACTACATCACCACCCTCTTTACCGGCGAAATCAACACCGTTGTGCCAGGCGCGCTTGCCGTGAAACGGGTCAGTGCGCCAACCGTATTTGGACGACATCCAACCCTTAGTGATTGGGCGACCAGCAACGGTGGTTTGCTGGGTAATCCCGCGATCCACCAGCATGGATTCCATCATCTGCAGCTGCAGTTCGCGGTCTTCCAGCTGACGCTCTAATTGAGCAAACAGTTTGTCCAGATCAGAGGGCTCACCCCCTTCCACGGCGCCACCCAAAATGGCTTCATCCGGGCCACCCACCGCAGGCACGCGGCTAAAATCAAATTCGCCTTTATCCAGGCTGGCGACATCGGTCAGGCGTTCACCCAGGGCGTCGATCCGAACCAGCCGAGCCTGCATTTCTGCAAGCTTTGAGGTCAAGGCACCCAGCCGGCGACGGGCTTCAGTGTGCTCGCGGGTCAACACCTGACGCTGCTGTTGCAGCTCAACACTCATGGCCTCTACGGCCTGAGCCAATTCCAGATCGGTATTGCGATCACTGGCCAGCTTGCCAATCAGGAAGCCGGTGCCTGTGGGCAGCGCCAGAAAACAAACAGACAGCAGTACTTTGGCCCAGCTATTTAGCGTGACCGAACGGGTACTGTCCTGGTTGTTTCCAATAAAGATGACTTTCATGGCACGAGGGTTTTGCTTTTTATTGTCGTTATCCTGGGTCTCGTCAAAAGAGCCTTCGTCAGAAATGGTTGCCACTGTATCACCTGCCACTTTAGCGTTGCCGGTAAACATACTCTGTTAACTGGGTCGCAGACGCTTAATGTTAACTACAGAGCCGCTACGGGCTTGCTGTAGCTGATGGGGGCAACGGCATCTTCCCCTTCAAAGGTCACCATTTCCCAAGCATCTTCCTGGGCAATCAGGGCTCGCAGGGAGGCGTTGTTGAGGGCATGGCCGGACTTAAACGCTTCAAATTCGCCAATCAGGCTGTTGCCCAGCAGGTACAGGTCGCCAATGGCGTCGAGAATTTTGTGTTTTACAAATTCATCTTCGTAGCGCAGGCCATCTTCATTGAGAATGCTGTACTCGTCGACAGCAATGGCGTTCTTGACACTGGCACCTCGAGCCAGGCCCTTGGAGCGCATGTACTCAAACTCGTGAACAAAGCCGAAGGTGCGCGCCCGGCTCACTTCCTTCACGAAGGAAGTGGTGGAAAAATCAATGGCGGAGTGCAGTGCCCGGCCTTTGAACACCGGGTGGTCGAAATCGATGGTAAAAGAGACTTTAAAGCCGTCAAAGGGCTTGAAGCGCGCCACTTTGTCGTCGTGGGTAACCGTCACTTCTTTTTTGATGCGGATGAACTTTTTCGGGGCTTCCTGCTCGGCGATACCAGCGGACTGAATCAGGAACACAAACGGGCCAGAACTGCCATCCATAATCGGCACTTCCGGGGCGGAAACATCGATAATGGCGTTGTCGATGCCCAATCCCGCCATGGCAGACAACAAGTGCTCGACAGTGGAAACCCGAACATCACCGTTCACCAAGGTAGTGGAAAGAGTGGTATCCCCCACATTCTCGGCTTTGGCTTCAATTTCCACCACAGGGGAAAGGTCGGTGCGACGGAAAATAATGCCGCTGTCCGCCGGAGCGGGGTGCAGAGTCAAATAAACCTTGTCGCCAGTATGTAAACCGACGCCAGTGGCCTTAATGGTGTTTTTCAGTGTCCGCTGCCTGACCATACGCTTGAGTTTCCACGCAAAATGAGCTTAAAAGGCCGCAATCTTAACAGAATGCAACCACCTTAACCACCGCCCCAAAAGGGGGCAGGTCAACTTGGATGTGACCTTAAAAAGCTCAAATAGTGCCACTGTACCGACAAAGGGGAATAAGTGGTCAGTGGCACTGTATTTAATTGCGTGTAGCTGGTCATTACGAGCCGTAGCAGGCAGCGTGGCAATCTCCTTATTACCGCAGCGATATTAATGACTCACCACATCCATGTGGCTCGGGCTTCGCCCGCCTACGCTGCGCTTCGGCGCCCTAATCGGCTGTCCTGCCGATTAGTCCGCCTGACGACGCAGAAAAGCAGGAATATCCAGATAATCCATATCCTGTTCCGCTTTAGGCTCCTCTAGCTTGCGAGCTGTCGCTTCGGTGCTCACCGGTGGTTGCACTTGGGCCTGCGCTGGGTTGCTGTTCGGGCGACGGGTTTGTGCCTGACCGCGACGTACCCGGTTAACCGCTGGTTTGTCCAGTTCGCCGTAATCCACTTCGCCGTTGCTTTTGCGTGGCTCCGCCTGAGAAGTGGTGTTATCCACTACTTTGGTGGGCACAAACTCTCGACCGAGCCCAGTAGCCACCACAGTCACCCGCAGCTTGTCGCCCAGGCTTTCGTCAATAACGGTACCTACCACCACAGTGGCGTCGTCAGAGGCAAACTGCTCCACGGTATCGCCCACATCCTGGAACTCACCCAAGGACAGATCCGGGCCAGCAGTGATATTCACCAGAATACCTTTGGCACCCTGCAGGTTGATGTCTTCCAGCAGCGGGCTGTGTACCGCAGATTCGGCGGCTTCGCGAGCGCGCTGGTCACCAGCGGCTTCGCCGCTGCCCATCATCGCCATGCCCATTTCCGACATGACGGTACGCACGTCGGCAAAGTCCACGTTAATCATGCCCGGACGGATAATCAGGTCGGCAATCCCCTGCACCGCACCCAGCAGCACGTCGTTGGCCGCCTTAAAAGCAGACAGCAGGCTGGTGGAGCTGCCCAGCACCGCCAACAACTTTTCGTTGGGGATGGTAATCAGCGAGTCAACGCGGTCGCGCAGATGCTTCAAGCCCTCTTCGGCAATGGCCATGCGCTTCTTGCCTTCGAAAGAGAACGGGCGAGTGACTACGGCAACGGTAAGAATGCCCAGCTCCTTGGCCACATCCGCCACCACCGGAGCGCCACCGGTGCCGGTGCCACCGCCCATACCGGCAGTGATAAACACCATATCAGCGCCCTGCAGCACATCGGCGATGCGATCGCGATCTTCCAGCGCCGCCTGATGGCCCACTTCCGGATTGGCGCCGGCGCCCAAGCCGCGAGTGACGTTGTTGCCCAACTGCAGAACCGTGGCGTTGCCAATGTCTTTGAGCGCCTGGGCGTCGGTATTGGCGCAAATAAACTCCACGCCTTCGACGTTGCTGTCAATCATGTGCCGCACGGCGTTACCGCCGCCACCACCGACACCGATTACCTTGATTTCCGCTGAATCCGGAATGCTGTCTACGATTTGAAACATAAGTTTTCCCCTTTGTTTTCCCTAATGCTGTTGATACTTAAAATTGCTAAAACTGTTGTCATCGCCAATAGCGATGACGATAAAAATCACAAACTGCCTTGAAACCACTGCTTAATGCGACCAACCAGACTCTCGCCGCTGGCCTCCGAGTTGCTGCTGCGGCGCACGGGCGCACCTTCCTGCTGTTGCTGCATGCCGTACAGCAGCAAGCCAACTCCGGTGGAATAAATCGGGTTGTTGACGATATCCGTCAGCCCGGTAATGTTGCTGGGGGCACCCAAGCGCACCGGCATATGGAAGATTTCTTCCGCCAGCTCCACCACACCTTCCATCTTGGCGGTGCCACCGGTGAGCACGATGCCCGCTGCTACCAGGTCTTCGAAGCCACTGCGACGCAACTCCCCCTGAATTAAGGTAAACAACTCGTCGTAACGGGGTTCCACTACCTCCGCCAGTGCCTGACGAGACAGGTCGCGAGGTGGGCGATCACCGACGCTGGGCACTTTGATGCTCTCTTCCGGCCCCGCCAGGTTGGCCAGCGCACAGGCGTATTTGATCTTCAATTCTTCCGCGTGCGGCGTGGGCGTACGTAACGCCATGGCCACGTCGTTAGTCACCTGGTCGCCGGCAATGGGAATTACCCCGGTGTGGCGAATAGCGCCTTCGGTAAAGATGGCAATGTCGGTAGTACCGCCACCGATATCCACCAGGCAGACGCCCAGTTGTTTTTCGTCTTCGGTAAGCACCGCGTAGCTGGACGCCAGCTGTTCGAGAATCACGTCTTCCACTTCCAGACCACAGCGGCGAATGCATTTTTTGATGTTCTGGGCAGCGTTAGCCGCACAGGTCACCAAATGCACTTTGGCCTCCAGGCGCACACCGGACATACCCAGCGGCTCCCGCACCCCTTCCTGATTGTCGATGATGAATTCCTGCGGCAACACGTGAAGGATTTCCTGGTCCGCTGGAATCGCCACCGCCCTTGCCGCGTCGATCACCCGCTCCACATCCTGAGGGTTCACTTCCCGGTCGCGAATGGCGACGATGCCGTGAGAATTGAGGCTGCGAATATGACTGCCAGCAATGCCCACATACACCGAATGAATGTGGCAGCCCGCCATCAGCTCCGCCTCTTCAATGGCGCGCTGGATGGAGTGCACGGTGGATTCGATATTCACCACCACGCCCTTTTTCATTCCGGTGGAGTGATACATGCCGGTACCGACGATCTCCAACTGACCATCTGGACTCAACGAACCCACAATCGCCACCACCTTGGAGGTGCCGATATCGAGCCCGACGATCATGCGTTCTTCGTTACTAGCCATGCTTTGCTTCCCCACTCTCTTCGTCGTCTTCGCCACGCCAACTCACGGCCACACCATTGGGGTAACGAATATCAATCTGTGCAATCTCTCCCTGGCGGTGGCGCAATACGGTGTCGTACACCGCCAGAAAGCGTTTTAGTTTTTCGGTGACATTGCCCTGGCCCACTTCAATTTCCAGGGCGCTGTTTTCCACACCATCCGCGCCGTTGCCAGCCACCACCTTCAAATACCAGGCGCGGCGGTTGTCGAGGCGAAATTCCATGGTCTTCAGGCCCGACGGCAGCAACATTTGGGCAGCGTGCTGGTACTGCTCCATAATCTCCCGCGCCTGCCCCTGCGGCCCTAGCAAAAGAGGCAGATTTTCCAGCCCGCTGTTGTCTTCAATATCCAGCGCCTGACCGCGACTGTTGAGAAATCCACGACGATTCCAACGAGCGATGGGCATTTCCTCGGTCACCGAAATCTCCAGGTGCCCAGGCCAGCGGCGGCTAACGACCGCACTGGCAATCCAGGGGTCCTGTTCCAATTGGCTGCGTATACGGCGCAAGTTCAGGCTCAGAAAGCCGCCGTTTAATTCACGCCTTACCAAACGGGCAATCTGCTCGCGACTGGCGTAGTTAAAATCTCCCTGCACCGAGATGCGCTCGATGGGGCGATCCAGATTTTGGTAAAGCAGCACTCCGCCCCACAGCATGCCGAGCGCAAAACAGCTCCACAGCACGGTAAACATCGCGGTGCGCAACAGCGACCACAAGCCTTCGAAGCGAGGTTCCCGCTGATTGCGTACGGCGCCTTTTTTATTCGCTGCTCGACTCATATCAATTCATTGATGTCCGTAAAATCTCCACCACCAGTTGTTCCATGGTGATGCCTTCTGCCGCCGCAGCTTTCGGCACCAGGCTGTGATCGGTCATGCCGGGGATGGTGTTCACTTCCAGTACCTGAAAGTGGCCATCACTGTCGCGCATCACATCCACCCGGCCCCAGCCACTGCAGCCAATACTGTTAAACGCCTGCAGTGCCAGCTGCTGTAACTGATGCACCTCACCACCGTGCAGACCGCAGGGAATAAGATAGCGGGTGTCGTCCAGCACATACTTGGCTTCGTAATCGTAAAAACCACGATCCGTCTCCAGCTTTATCGGCGTCAATGCGCGGCCATTGAGTACCGCAACCGTATATTCCGGACCATCAATCCAGCGCTCTGCCATCACCTCGCCGTAGATGGATGCCTGTTGCCAGGCATCTCGCAGCTGTTCCGGTGTTTCCGCCCGGCGCATACCAATACTGGAACCCTCACCATTGGGCTTTACCATGACCACACCACCCAGAGACTCCAGTGTTGCCGCCCAGTCGCTGTCTTCACTCAAAATGGCAAACTCAGCAGTGGGCAAATCAATGCCGCGCCACAATTTTTTGCAGCGCCATTTATCCATCGCGAGTGCCGAGGCCATCACGCCACTGCCGGTGTAGGGAATTTCAAGCAACTCCAGTGCCCCCTGCAAGGTGCCGTCCTCGCCCCCGGGGCCGTGCAAAACCAGTACCGCGCGATCCATATCCACCGATTGAATAGCGGTCAGAGGTTTGTCTTCCACCACGATGGGCACCGCATCCACACCAGCCCGCAGCAATGCCTCATACACCGCTTGCCCAGACTGCAACGACACCTCTCGCTCTGCGGAGTTGCCGCCGTAAATAACGCCGACACGACCAAAGTCGAGGCTCTGGCTCATTGCAGCTTCCTCTCTGCCAGCATTTTCACCAGCTTGCCCACGCTGCCTGCACCCTGAGTAATCACAATGTCTCCAGGCTGGACGATGTCTCGAACAATATCTGGCACCGCATCAATGCCGTCGGCGTAAATCGGATCCACCAAACCGCGCTGGCGGATACTGCGACACAGCTGGCGGCTATCAACACC
The DNA here is from genome assembly GCA_024397955.1 of bacterium SCSIO 12696. Classification (NCBI taxonomy): domain Bacteria; species bacterium SCSIO 12696. The sequence goes on along the minus strand of CP073744.1, from coordinate 2,555,200 downwards.
GGGCACCGGCTCCTCACCGGCACCATAAACCTCGGTTAACACCAGAGCGTCACAGCTGGAAAGAATTTGCACAAAGTCTTCGTACAAATCGCGAGTCCGCGAATAACGGTGGGGCTGGAACACCATCACCAGGCGCCGTTCTGGCCAGCCATCCCTTACAGCTTTGATCGTGGCAGCCACTTCACGGGGGTGATGGCCATAGTCGTCCACCAGCATGGCTTCGCCGCCGCGACCAGCGCCGGTAGACACGGCAAATTCACCGTGCACCTCAAAGCGGCGGCCAACACCGCCAAATTTGCTCAGCCCCTCACAGATGGCGCTATCGTCAATGCCTTCATCGGTGGCCACCGCAATAGCGGCCGTGGCATTGAGCACGTTGTGAGCTCCGGGAATATTAAGTTCGATATCCAGTGCCGCCTTGCCATCCGGGCGGTGCACTTTAAAGTGGCTACGACCTTTGTCATTGCGCAAATCGGTAATGCGGTAATCCGCCTGCTCAGAGAAGCCATAGGTAAGCATGGGCCGGGATACATCGGGCATGACTTCCCGCACTCGCTCATCATCCACACAAAGCACTGCCAAGCCATAAAACGGCAGGTTGTGCAGGAACTCCACAAAGGTCTGCTTGAGTTTGCCCTCGTCAAAACCGTAGGTTTCCATGTGATCGATATCGATATTGGTCACCACCGCGACTAACGGTTGCAGATGCAGGAACGACGCGTCGCTCTCATCCGCTTCTGCCACCAGATAGCGACTCTCACCCAGGCGAGCGTTGGTACCCGCGCTGTTAAGGCGGCCGCCAATCACAAAAGTGGGGTCTTTATCGCCCTCGGCAAAAATCGACGCAATCAAACTGGTGGTGGTGGTTTTACCGTGAGTACCCGCCACTGCAATGCCGTGGCGATAGCGCATCAGCTCCGCCAACATTTCGGCACGGCGCACAATTGGAATGCGCTGGTCGCGGGCGCGCACCATTTCCGGGTTGTTGTCGCTCACCGCGGTGGAGTTAACCACCACATCCACGCCGTCCACATTGCTGGCGGCGTGACCGATATGAATCGTCGCGCCCATATCCCGCAGGCGTTTGGTCACGGGACCATCGTTAATGTCGGAACCGGAAATCTGATAACCCTGGTTGAGCAGTACTTCGGCAATGCCGCACATACCCACACCACCGATACCAATAAAGTGAATACGCTGAATACGGCGCATCTCTGGAATCTCAAAGACGCCGCTCGCCTTGCCAGCATTTGTTGTTTTACTCATTTGCATACCTCCTCACAGGCATCTGCTACCGCAGCCACCGCCTCTGGCTGCGCCAGCTCGCGTGCATTTTTCGCCATAGCAATCAAGCGTTCGCGTTCGCCCAACAGCTGCTGCAGCTCCACCGCCAGCTTCTCTGGGCTCAGCTGATGCTGCTGAATCTGGCGAGCGGCATCGTTATTCACCAACCACTGACCATTTTTGGTCTGGTGATCGTCGATGGCGTGTGGAAATGGAATCAAAATGGAACCCACCCCCGCAGCGGCCAATTCCGATACGGTCAAGGCCCCCGCGCGACACACCACCAAATCTGCCCAACCATAGGCCTCCGCCATATCGTCAATAAAGGGCACCACATGGGCGTCAATGCCCTGCTCCCGGTAATCTTCTTCAGTCACCACCGCCTTATCCCTGCCGGTCTGATGCCAGATGTTGGGCCATTCGTTTTGCGGCAGGCGAGCAATGGCCTTGGGCAACACATCATTAATAGCCTGAGCGCCCAGGCTGCCGCCCAAGATCAGCAAGTTGGGGGTATCGCCATTGCGTTGCAGTCGCTGCCCAGGCTCCACAAGCTCCAAAATTTCCCGGCGTACCGGGTTACCGCAATGACGGCCCTTGGGCAGGGAGCCAGGAAACGCTTCCATCACCCGGCGAGCCATTTTTGCCAACCAGCGATTGGTGGTGCCAGCTACCGCATTTTGCTCGTGTATCACCACCGGAATACCCAACAGGCGCGCCGCCAAACCACCGGGGCCAGAGGCAAAACCGCCCATGCCCAGCACCGCATTTGGGCGCTGCTGGCGCAGCAATGCCCGCGCCTGAGAAACTGCTTTGAGCAGCAAAAACGGCGCTTTCAACAAAGTGGCAATGCCTTTGCCGCGCACCCCCGCCACATCGATAAAATGCAGTTCAATATCATTGGCGGGCACCAAATCCGCCTCGATGCCACGGCGGGTACCAAACCACTCCACCACCACACCGCGATTGCGCAATTCGTTGGCCACCGCCAGCGCCGGGAACACATGGCCACCGGTGCCACCAGCCATCACCATGACTTTTTTATCGCTGTTGTTGATTGCCGACTCAGTCATCGGGCTGCCCTGCTGCTTTTGGTCGAAGCGCTTTTCCCCGGAGGGCTGTGCAGCTCCATACCAAAACGTAAAATCAGCGCCACCATCACGCAGCTCACCAATAGGCTGCTGCCGCCGTAGCTGACAAAGGGCAGCGTCAGTCCCTTGGTGGGCAGCAACCCGGACGCCACCCCAATATTGATAAATGCCTGCCCTGCCATCAGCACTCCCAAGCCAAACACGGCGTAGGCGGAAAACCAGTCACAGCGGCGTACCGCCTGGCGGATAATGGCAAACACACGCCACAGCAACAGGCCAAACAAAGCCAGCACTGCGACCACGCCCAACAAGCCGAACTCTTCTGCAAAAATGGCAAACACGAAGTCGGTGTAAGCCTCCGGCAGGTAGCCCAGCTTCTGGATGCTGTTGCCTAAACCCACGCCAAACCATTCGCCGCGACCAAAGGCAATCAACGACTGAGTCAGCTGGTAGCCACTGCCAAATTGATCCGCCCAGGGATCCAGATAGGCCACCAAACGCTGATAGCGATAGGGAGACAGAAACGCCGCCAACCCCAGCAAGCCACCGGCCAATGTCACCAGGGCCCCAACTTGCCAGAGTTTGACGCCGGCAAAAAACAACATGCCCAGCACCGCACCGGACAACACCACTGAGGAGCCCAGATCCGGTTCCAGCAACAGCAGCCCCACCAGCGCCGCCAAGATGCCCAAAGGTTTGCCAATTTCTTTCCAGTTTTCTCGCAGCACCTCATGATGGCGCTGCAGATAGCCCGCCATAAACAACACCACGGCCACCTTCACCAGTTCCGATACCTGGAACGTCAGCGGGCCAATGCCCAACCAGCGACGACTGCCGTTAAAGCTGCGGCCAACACCGGGAATCAACACAATCAGCAGCAGGACAAACGCCGCCGCCAGTAGCAGCAATCCGTACTGATACCAGAAGGCCACCGGAATATTCAGCACCACCAGTGCCAGCACCGAGCCCAGCATCAAATACATCAACTGGCGCTTGAGGAAGTAGAGGCTGTCGCCGTACTTGAGCTCGGCAAAATTCACTGACGCGGAGTAAATCATCACCACCCCCAAGGTAATGAGCGCCAATACCGCCAGCAGCAGTTTGGCGTCCAGATAGCGGGCGCTATCCGGGGTAAATGACCACTGCAATCCGGCGACCGTCATTGCAATGCCTCCGCCGCTTTGGCGAACATGTCGCCCCGGTGTTCAAAATTATTGAACATATCGAAGCTGGCACAGGCCGGCGACAACAGCACCAAATCCCCTGGCTGGGCCAATTGGCGAGCACGGGCTACGGCGCCTTCCAGGCTTTGGTGAGATTCGATGTCGGTAGCACCGGCAATGGCCTCGCCAATACGCAGGCCATCAACCCCGATAAGCAAGGCCTGTTTAACCGTGGCCGCTACGGTACTGCGCAATTCATGAAACTCTGCGCCCTTGCCATCGCCACCAGCAATCCAAACAATATTGGGGTGTTCTTTATTACCTAAGCCTTCCAGCGCCGCCAGGGTAGCCCCCACGTTGGTGGCTTTGGAGTCGTTGATATAACTCACCCCATCCAGAGTGCGCACGGTCTGGCAGCGGTGATCGAGACCGGGGAATGTTTTCATGGCTGCGGCCATGGCTTCCTGAGTTAAGCCCAGCACAGCGCCCATAGCCATGGCCGCCAGGGCATTGGCCCAGTTGTGACTGCCCTTGATGCACAGCTCCGCCACCGGCATCAGATCGCCGTCGGGGCCGTGGAGCCACAGGTCACCGCCGCGATTGGCAATGCCGCACTGGTGGATATCGCTGAGGGTGCGCTCACTGAGCTGCAACCCGAAGCTGGACAACTCGGCAGCACTGTCACCGGGGCGCGTGGCATTGTCATCGCGGTTGCAGACAATGTGTGCCGCACCGTGAAAAATCCGCTGCTTGGCGGCCAGGTAACTGTCCATGGAACCGTAGCGATCCAAATGATCTTCCGAAAGATTGAGAATGGTGGATACCGCAGGCTTGAGATTGTGGGTAATTTCCAACTGAAAGCTGGATAGCTCCAACACATAGAGCTCGCAGTCCTCCGCCAGCAATTCCAGCGCCGGGGTGCCCAGGTTGCCGCCAACCGCCACTCGCAAACCGGCCGCCTTGGCCATCTCGCCCAACAGCGCGGTTACTGTGCTCTTGCCGTTGGAACCCGTAATGGCGGCCACAGGCGCTTTAACATGGCGGGCAAACAGCTCGATATCACCAATCACCTCGATGCCCTGCTGGCGAGCGGCCACCAACAGCGGCTCGTCAGGGGCCAAACCGGGGCTCACCACCAGTTCACTGGCGCCTTGCAACGCCTGGGCAGCGTCGGCACCAAGGAAGCAATCCACCCCGGGGAATTCTTGTTCAAACTGCGCCAACAGCGGTGGTTGTTCCCGGGTATCGCAAACCACAAACGGCACCTGGCGGCTCGCCAAAAAGCGAACCACCGACAAGCCGGTGACACCGATACCCAGGATCGCTGTCACGCCTTGTTGTGAGTCATGCTTTGCCGTAGTCACTGTTGTCTCTCTGCCTTTAATTAACGCAGTTTCAAAGTTGCCAGACCGATCAGCACCAGCATCACGGTGATAATCCAGAAGCGCACAATCACCCGCGGCTCTGGCCAGCCTTTCAATTCAAAGTGGTGATGGATGGGCGCCATGCGGAAGACTCGCTTACCGGTCAGCTTGAACGACGCCACCTGAATCATCACCGACAGGGTTTCCATCACAAATACACCGCCCATAATGAAAAACACAATTTCGTGGCGCACAATCACCGCGATCACACCCAGTGCAGCCCCCAGAGCAAGAGCACCAACATCGCCCATAAACACTTGAGCCGGGTAGGTGTTGAACCACAGGAAGCCAAGCCCGGCTCCACCCAATGCGGCGCAGAACACAATCAATTCACCAGCGCCGGCGATATAGGGAATGTGCAAATAATCGGCAAACTGGCTGTGGCCGGTGAGATAGGCAAATACGCCCAACGCGCCCCCCACCATCACCGTGGGCATAATCGCCAGGCCATCGAGGCCGTCAGTGAGGTTTACCGCGTTGCTGCCGCCAACAATCACAAAGTAGGTGAGCGCGATATAGCAAACCCCGCCCAGGGCCGTGAGCGGCAACGCCACATCTTTAAAAAACGGCACATACAAGGTGGTTTCTGCCGGTGAACCCGCAGTGCAGTACAAAAAGATAGCGGCTCCCAAACCACCTACCGATTGCCAGAAATACTTCCAGCGGGCGGGCAGACCCCGGGAGTTTTTTTCCACCACCTTGCGGTAGTCATCCACCCAGCCCACGGCGCCAAAAATAAAGGTGACACCCAGCACCACCCACACGTAACGATTTTCCAGGTTCGACCACAGCAGGGTGGCGATAAAAATCGCCATCAGGATCAGCGCGCCGCCCATGGTGGGTGTACCGGATTTGCTGAGGTGGCTCTGGGGGCCATCGCTGCGCACCGACTGACCAATCTGCAACAAATTCAATTTGCGGATCATCACCGGCCCCAACCACAGGGAAAGCCCCAATGCGGTCAGCACACCGAGAATGGCCCGGAACGTCAGGTACTGCACCACCCCAAAGGCACTGACGTACTGTGATAAATAATCTGCCAACCAATAGAGCATTATTTTTCTCCCGCGCTGGTGGCTACCAACGCTTTGGTTATATTTTCCATACCGGAACTGCGCGATCCTTTTACCAATATCGCCACTCCGCTGCCCAACTGGGGCTGTAACTCGGCGATCAAATCCTGCTGGTTTTGAAAATGTCTGCCACCGTTGCCAAACGCGGCACTGGTATTGGCAGACAAGGTACCCACGGTATACAGCTGAGCCACACCCGCCTGGGCGGCGTATTCACCGACCTCGGCGTGCAACGCCACCTCATCGGCACCCAGCTCCCCCATATCACCCAACACCAACAACGGCCTGCCCGGCAACTGCAACAACGCATCCACCGCCGCTTTCACCGAGCCGGGATTGGCGTTGTAACTGTCGTCGATCAAATAATCACCGTTGTCAAGTTCCAGCAGTTCCATACGCCCAGCAACCCGCCGCAGCGCACTGAGGCCAGCGGCGATATGCTCCACACTCACACCGGCCGCCTGGGCAACCGCCGCAGCGGCCAGAGCATTGGAAATATTATGGCGGCCACTGAGACCAAGGCTGACCGAAGCCACACCTTGAGGGCTATGCAACTGAAAAGAGCAACGGCCCAGTTGGTCCACCTCAATATTGCTGGCAAACAGGCCTGCACTGTCGTTGCCTTCTGTAGCACTAAACGTCAGGCAGTTGCGTTCATTGATAAGGCCGCGCCACAGCGCCACATAATCCTGATCCAAATTCAGTACCGCGGTGCCATCTGCCGGCAGGCCGCTGTAAATTTCACCTTTGGCGTGGGCAATGGCATCGACACTGCCAAAACCTTCCACGTGGGCTGGCAATACGTTATTCACCAAGGTCACCTGCGGGCGCCCCAGCTGGCACAGGTAACCAATTTCGCCACCACCGCTGGCACCCATTTCAATAACCGCGTACTGATGGCGTTGCTCAAGCCCCATCAATGTCAATGGCACACCGATGTGATTATTCAAGTTACCCCGGGTGGCGAGCACGGCTGACTCACCCACCGCCTGGGCAAATATCGACGCCAGCATTTCTTTCACGGTGGTTTTTCCGGCGCTGCCAGTCACCGCGACCACCACACCCTGGTAATCCTTGCGCTTCAAGCTGGCCAACTGGCCGAGGGCTGCTGTGGTGTCCGCAACCACCCACTGGGGCAATTCCAGATTTCGATCCGGGGTTTCCACCACTAGCCCACAGGCCTTTTCCGCCGCCTGGGCGAGGAAATTGTGGGCATCAAAGTGCTCGCCCCGCAGCGCCACAAACAGATCACCATTGGCCAGGCTGCGGGTATCTGTGGATAGGCTCTGAAACTGGCAATCCGGAAACATCAGGGTGCCGCCAAATTCAATAGCGGCTCGGGACAGACTCAGAGGCATCGACTCAGTGTTCACGATCAGCCCCCGGTTGTATTGCCGACAGGTCAATGGGCAGGTCACCCGCCGCCTGTTTGGCCGCTCTTTCCATCAATACCTGGGCGGCCTGCTCCAGATCGCTGAACGGCAGTCTCTTCCCTTGCACTTCCTGGTAAGTTTCATGGCCTTTGCCAGCGATCAGCACGCAGTCTTCATCGTCTGCGCAGGCAATAGCCTCACGAATTGCCGCGGCTCGATCCGGGGCCACACGCACCGCCTGGGATTCCGGCATACCGGCCAGGATATCGAGAATAATTTGATCCGGGTTTTCGCTGCGCGGGTTGTCACTGGTCACCACCGGGCAGTCCGCCAAACGCGCGGCAACTTCGCCCATTTGTGGGCGTTTACCGCTGTCGCGATCGCCACCGCAGCCAAACACACACCACAAGCGCCCACAGCAGTGAGTGCGCAAGCCCGACAGCGCCTGTTCTAGAGCGTCCGGGGTGTGGGCGTAATCCAACACCACCGCCGGGTGCAGCACACCGCCAGCCAGCTGTGCGTTTACCAGCTGCATACGCCCAGGTACCGCCGTCAAAGCGGAAATTTGCGCTAACACCTTATCCAGAGCCCAACCCTGACCGCAGGCAGCGGTTAACACTGTCAGTAAATTGCTGAGGTTAAATTGCGCCAACAGCGGGGAGCGCAGCTCGCCGTCACCCCACGGGGTTTTCACCTGAGCGCTGATACCCTCTTCAGAGAGCACCACATCACTGGCCACCACATCGGCAGCCGGATTATCGATACCAAAACGATAGCAAGTCACCGACTTGGGTAATTGCTCAGCAATAACGTCACTGGCACTGTCGTCACCGTTAAGCACAGCCAACTTCAGCCCCGGTTGTTTAAACAACCGCGCCTTGGCCGCCAGATAGCTGTCCATATCGCCGTGGTAATCCAGGTGATCGCGGCTCAAGTTGGTAAATACGGCAGTGTGAAATGGCAGCGCCGCCACCCTGCCCTGCTCCAGGCTGTGAGACGACACTTCCATGGCCACACTGGCGGCACCGCCATGGTGCAGCTGAGACAGAATTTGCTGAGTATTAATAGCATCCGGGGTGGTCATGCCGGTTTCAAGCAACTCACCATCCACCAGGCCATAGCCCAGGGTGCCAATAAAGCCGGACTGCTGATCGCTGCCACTTTGCTCTAGCAGCCGTTGTTGCAACTGTGCCAGCAGTTGACTGCAAGTGGTTTTGCCATTGGTGCCGGTGATACCGGTCAACTGCACCTGCTCCGCGGGCTCACCGTAAAAGCGTGCCGCAATGGCGCTCAGCTGCTGTGCAAGGCCGGTAACCGCAACCACTCGAGGCTCTGCAGACAATTCATCGGACAGGTTATTAGCTTCCGCAACCACTACAGCGGCACCCGCGGCCAGGGCCTGGCCCACAAACTCACGGCCATCAACACTGAGCCCCGGGCAAGCCAGGAACAAACCGCCGGGCACCACCTGGCGGCTATCGGCAGTGATCGCAGTTACCTCTATGCGTTGCTGCTCAGCAGAAAGCGCAACGCCGGGCAGCAATTGGCCCAGCGTTTTCACTTGCGTTACCTGTGGATGGTGAGGACTCGACATCATGTCGCCCCCCCGTCAGGCGGCGACTCTTTCAGGGCTGTCACCTGCTGACTGTCATCGGTGTCCGGCGGCACCCGCAACAAGCGCAGCGACTCTGCCATCACCCCGGCAAACACCGGTGCCGCCACCGAGCCACCACCGTGGTTTTCACCAATAGTGGGCTCGTCGATCACTACTACGCAAACCAACTTGGGGTCATCCGCGGGAACCGCACCGGCAAACAATGCGATATGGCGGTTATTGTCGTAGCCACCACCTTTGGCCACTTTGCGAGCGGTGCCCGTTTTGCCTGCCACCTGGTAAGCAGTTAAAGCAGCCCGGGTACCGGTGCCGCCGGGCTCAGTCACCGCTTTCATCATATCCAGCACCTGACGCGCCACTTGAGGCTCAATCACCTGTTCAGTGCGCGCAGGCTGACTGTTCTTTAACAGCGTCACCGGCCGGGATTGTCCGCCGGCCGCAAGCACTGCGTAAGCTTTGGCAATTTGCACCGGTGACGCATTGAGGCCGTAGCCAAACGCCAGGGTGGTACGGGTGACATCGTCCCAACGCCGTGGTGCGGGCAAATAGCCCTCGATCTCACCGGGAAATTCCAGCCCGGTTGCCTGCCCCAAGCCACCGCGGGCAAATACTTCGCGCACATGATGAGGGTCCAGCGCCAACGCCACCTTAGACGTACCCACCTGACTGGATTTGGCCAACACACCGGCCATATCCAACACGCCGTAGCCCAGCGGGTCTTTAATGTCCTTGTACCCCACCCGCACGTAGCCCATGCCGGTATCGACAACGCTGCTGGGGGTAAATTTGCCACTTTCCAGAGCCGCCACCATGGTAAAAGGCTTCATGGTGGAGCCAGGCTCAACCCGGTCGGTGACGGCGCGGTTGCGCATAGCAGAAGCGGAGCGCGCACCTTTGGCATTGGGATTAAAAGAGGGCTGGTTGGCCATGGCCAATACTTCGCCGCTGGCTACATCCAACATCACTACGGAACCGGCTTTGGCACCAAAGCGTTTCACAGCCTCTTTGAGTTCGCGGTAAGCCAGATATTGCAAACGCAGATCAATACTGAGGGCTACGTCTTTACCTGGCTGTTCCCGACGAATCAGTTCCAGGTCTTTGATCACATTGCCTTTCAGGTCTTTGAGCACACGTTTGGCGCCGGGCGTGCCGGTCAGGTATTCATCAAACGCCAACTCGACACCTTCCTGGCCGCGATCATCCACATTGGTCACTCCCACCAGCTGGGCAGTCACTTCGTGAGCCGGGTAATAGCGCTTGAACTCGCGGCGGGAGTGAACACCGTCGATTTTCAGGTCCATGACTTTTTTGGCATCCGCTGGTGCCAGCTGGCGAGCCAGGAACATAAACTCTTTATTGACGTAACGCTTCAGGCGCTGCTGCAGGTCACTGGCTTTAACGCCCAGTTTGTCGGCCAGTCGAGCCAGCACCGCCGGATCGTTGCTCAACACCTGAGGATTAGCCCACAGGGTGGCCACCGGAGTACTCACGGCCAGGGTCTCGCCATAGCGATCGGTAATCAACCCTCGGTAAGCCGGGATAGGTTGCTCTCGAACAGTACGGGCATCACCCTGAGTCTGCAGAAACTCAGCACCGCGATCCTGATCCGGCAACACCTGCAAACCGGCGATATGCCACACCAGCAGTGCTGGCAACGCCAGCAGGCAAACCACCACGGAGAAGAAGCGCCAGCGAGAGATGGTCAACTTTTTGCGGCTGCGATTGTTTCGGGCGCGGGTCATGGGCGCACCACCACAATGTCATCGGCAATTGGCGCACGCATACCCAGCTTATCCGATGCCTGTTGCTCGACACTGCTGAAAGAGCCGTGAGCCGCCTGCTCCAGCAGTAACTGCCCCCACACCACCTGTTGTTGGTTGTGGGATTTCTCCAGTTGAGTCAGTTGAGCAAACAGTGTGCGGCACTGGTGGCTGACATTCACCACCGCCAGCGCCGACACAACCACCGCCAGCCACAGCGAAGCTGTAACCCAAGCGAGCGATTTTTTGTTTGCTGTGCGACTCATTCTATTTACGCCAACTTTTCCGCCACGCGCATAATCGCGCTGCGGGAACGAATATTGTCATCCACCTCACCACCGGACGGCTTGAGCGGCTTGCCCACAGACTTCATGCGCCGCAAACCCGGATCATCCCGTACCGGCACCCCGCGAGGCAGTTGCGGGCCGCGCTCCTGATCGCGCACAAAACGCTTGACGATGCGATCCTCCAGGGAGTGAAAGCTAATCACCACCAGATGGCCACCAACCGCCAATACATCCAGCACCTGCTCCAACAGCTGCTTGAGGTCATCCAGTTCGCGGTTGATGTGAATACGAATACCCTGAAAAGCCCGGGTTGCCGGGTGCTTGTATTTCTCCCAGGCCGGGTGAGCATCGGCAACAATTTTTGCCAGCTGGGTAGTCGTGGTAATTTCCTGCTGCTGGCGAGCGCTGACGATAGCCTTGGCCATACGACGAGCAAAGCGCTCCTCGCCGTACTCCTTTAATACTTGGGCAATTTCATCTTCTTTGGCCCGCGCCAACCACTCGGCAGCGCTCTCGCCGGACTCGGTATTCATGCGCATATCCAGCGGGCCTTCCCGCAAAAAGCTAAAGCCCCTGTGGTCGTCATCCAGCTGCGGAGAGGAAACCCCCAAATCCAGCAATACACCTTGCACACTGCCGGTAAGATTGCGTTGTGCCACCTGATCACCAAGGGTGGCGAAGGAGTCGTGAATCAGCTCAAGGCGCTTATCATCCGCAAAACGCTGACGACCACTGGCAATGGCCTCTGGGTCTTTATCAAACGCCAGCAAACGACCCTTAGAGGACAACTTGTCGAGGATGGCGGCACTGTGACCACCGCGACCAAAAGTACCGTCGATATAAGTGCCGTCCGGATCGGTGACGAGAGCAGCCACTGCTTCTTCCAGCAGTACCGTCGTGTGTGCGGCTTTGCCCTGTTGCATCACTTTCGGCTCCGTACTTTCGATCCCACTAAAGTCCATCCCACTACAGGCTCAGTGAAAGCATCTCTTCCGGTATGGGTTGATCGTCCATGCTCTCTTCCAGGCACTCCTCGTGGTGGGCGCTGTACAGCCCGCCATCCCAAATCTCAAAGCGGTGCCCAACACCCAACAGGCGCACTTTTTTGTCCAGCGACGCATGCTGACGCAGCTCCGGGGGTAGCAATATGCGCCCACTGCCGTCGATTTCCACCTCGCGGGCGTTACCGATCAACAGGCGCTGCAAACGGCGCGCTTTAGGGTGGGAAGGCAAGCGGGAAATTTTATTTTCGATCTGAATCCATTCGTCCATGGGGTACAGCAGCAGGCAGCGATCCTGCACATCATTATTGACAGTCACCACCAGGCGGCCGCCACACAGCTCCATAAGCTCATCACGGAACCTTGCCGGTACCGCCATGCGCCCTTTGGCATCTATGTTGATGTCGTTGCTGCCCCGAAACACCGTTTTATCCAGTTTATTGGTTATTTTTTGTTCAATTATTGCTGGTGCTGTACAGAGAGTGGGTTAAAAAATGGCCTTGAACGACACAATTACCCACAATCTGCCACTACACGACACTATATGCTCATCAAAAGAGAAGTCAAGGAAACCGGGCGGCAAAAAGTCAAAAACGTGTGGCTAAAATCGCCGAACTGGACGCCATCTTTCAGGAAGTGAAAATTTTAAAAACAAAAGATAAGATAAAACAGAATAATACAACCGCAACTTAAAGAGACACTTTAAGAAATTTATAAGATTTTGGAATAAGAGGGGCTGCTTCGATTGAAAAACAGAAAAACTGGTTACTTTTTAACCAATTTTAAGCTATTGAGTGTAATTTAGTAGCTACGAGCAGCGGGCTTCGTGCTGCGGGCAGTACATTAGCAATGTGTCGTTCTGAGCGCAGCGAAGAACCTCAATACTTGCAGCTAGCTGTGAGATTGACTCGCACCATCCATGGTGCTCGACCCTACGGGCCGCCTTTGGCGCCCAAATTGGCTTTCCTGCCAATTTGTCTTCGCTGCGCTCAGAATGGCAGAGCACTACCGATCTGCTCGTAGCCCGCAGCCCGCCGCTCGAAGCCAATTACCCCAACGCATCATCCGCTACATGGTAGGTGGGATCTTCCATAACATTCACCTCCACCAGCTTGCCCGCCTTTCTCAACAGCAGACGGCATTCCGGGCTGAGGTGACGCAGGTGCAGGGTACGACCGGCATTTTGGTAGCGCTCTGCCAAAGCATCGATGGCCTCAATAGCGGAGTGGTCACACACACGGGAGTTTTTGAACTCCACAATCACATCTTGGGGGTCGGTGCGGGCGCTAAATAAGTCGCGAAAGTTACTCACCGAGCCAAAGAACAACGGCCCGTGGATATCGTAGACTTTTGAGCCGTTGTCATCGATGCTGATTTCCGCGCGAATATGTTTGGCGTGCTCCCAAGCGAACACCAGGGCAGACACGATTACCCCCACCACCACAGCAATGGCCAGGTCAGTCACCACCGTCACCCCGGACACCAGCACCAACACAAAGGCATCGCCACGAGGGATCTTGCGCATAATGCGGAAGCTGGACCATTCGAAGGTGCCGATCACCACAATAAACATCACCCCAATCAGCGCTGCCAGGGGAATCTGCTCAATCAGACTGGAAGCGAACAGAATAAAGCACAGCAAAAACAGCGCGGCGGAAATACCAGACAAACGCCCGCGGCCGCCGGAGTTAATATTGATCATACTCTGGCCAATCATGGCGCAGCCGCCCATACCGCCGAAAAATCCGGTGACGGTGTTGGCCACGCCCTGCCCTACACACTCTTTATTACCGCGACCTCGAGTGTCGGTTACTTCGTCGATCAGGGTCAGAGTTAACAGAGATTCAATCAAACCGATGGCCGCCAGAATTATGGAATACGGCAGCACAATCATCAGAGTGTCCCAATTAAACGGCACTGCGGGGATATGAAATTCCGGCAAACCACCAGCCACCGAAGCCACATCACCCACGGTCTTGGTGTCGATAGAAAGCCCAATCACCATCAGACTCACTACCAATATCGCCGCCAGGGACGCAGGAATCGCTTTGGTGAGTTTGGGCAGGAGCCAGATAATCGCCATCGTCAGGGCAATCAACCCGGCCATAATCCAGAACTGGCTGTACACCATCAGGGCACTCAGCCCTTCACCGCTCAATAGCCCGGACTCCACCTCCGGCACCGGAATCTGCCCCAGCTGGGCCAGGAAAATCACAATGGCCAGGCCGTTCACAAAGCCCAGCATTACCGGGTGCGGCACCATGCGGATAAACTTACCCAGGCGCAGCACCCCGCAGAGAATCTGAATCACCCCCATCACCACCACCGTGGCAAACAGGTACTCCACTCCATGCTCCACCACCAGCGACACCATTACCACCGCCAGTGCACCGGTGGCCCCGGAAATCATCCCCGGCCGGCCGCCAATAGCGGCGGTAATCAGCCCCACAATAAAGGCAGCGTACAAACCCACCAGCGGGTCCACATGCGCCACAAAAGCAAACGCCACCGCTTCCGGCACCAACGCCAGAGCAACAGTTAAGCCAGAGAGCAAATCGTTTTTAATGGACTGGCGCGACGGAATGGCAGCGAGAGAGACGCTGGACATGGAAACTCCTGGGGAATTGAGAGGTGGTGGATTTCAGGCGCGCGATGCTAGCACAAACCACACTATGGCGAAACAAAGCCGCCAATGGCGTTCCAGGCAGCTTACCTATTTAGTCACACCCCTATCTAGTCACACTGACGGGAGCGATCGCTGCCATACTGCTTACCCAGTATGACCACCAAGATGCCACCAAGCACCAACGCCGATGACAACAGCAGCCGCAAGGAAATCCCTTCATCGGCAAACATCACACCACCGACAGCAGCCAATACCGGCACCAGCAATTGCAGAACCGCCGCCTGCAACGCCGATAGTCCACCCATGGCCGCGTACCAAATGGCGTAGCCAATACCGGAAGTCACACCACCAGAAACCACTGCCAGCAGCACACCCCTTGGGGATAAAGCCGCCTCCTGATAAGTCAGGGCCACCAAAACCACCACCAACGGCAGACAGCGCAAAAAATTATAGGCGGTATCAGCCAGCGGGTTTGCGGAACTCTTGCCTGCCAGAGTGTAGAACCCCCAGGCGATACCCGACACCGCCATCAGTACAAACCCGGTAAAAGTGGGCGTTGCCAAGTCCGGCAGCACCAGATACACAAAACCCGCAAATGCCACCAGCACACCCAGCCATTCCAACCCATGGAGACGATACCCGGAAGCCAGGCTCACCAGGATCATGGTGATCTGCACCGCGCCAAACAGAATCAACGCGCCCACGCCGGTTTCAAGAGAGAGATACGCAAAGGAAAACGCCAAGGCGTAAACAAACAGAAAAAACGCCGCCTTCCAGCTGCCCTTCGATTGAGCTACACCAGCAGAGGATTTAGCCAGCTTTAGAATAACCAGCAACACCGCCATGCCCGATAGCAAACGGATCGCGGTAAAACTGCCCGCATCCATGCTGGTATCGTCAAGAGCCAAGCGACAAAGCACCGAATTACCGGCGAAGGCAATCAGAGCAAGGCCAGTGTACAGGGCGATTTTCATAGACTGCTGGTTACGCCCTTAACATCCGAAGCAGTAGTTTATTCACTACTTTTGCTTGTGTGAGTTTTAGGCTTAAAACTCACAGGAATACCGCCATAAATACCATTCATAGACGGACTTAGCCAATATTCAAAACCATACATAAGTTTCTTAACTCGCGAATAGCTAGACGTATCCCCTTGTATAGACCAGCCACTTAAGGACAATGTAATTAAATGCTTCCCACTATCTGTAAGGCAATCAAAAACATACACCCATGATTGAGACTTCTTTGGCTTACACATTAGCGAATAGCCATTTTTACCGATGGATTTATAGAACGCATCACCTGAGGGTAAAACTTCAAACTCATATAGCACTAAATTATCTGAAGCAGGGAATTCACCACTTGGCTCCCACTCGCCTATTAAATCATCAAATTTAAGAGTGTCAGCACTACCATGCCATGCGAGCATCAATAGTATAGAAAACAGCACAGTTCTCATCTCAATACCATATAGCAGAAGCTATTACTCTTTCTTACTGTCGCGCACCAAACCATGAGCCACGCGCATTTCGTGCACAGCCTCACGCACCAACACTTTCTTTTTACCAATCAGAAAATAGCGATCCTCATCGGTGCTACCCACAGACTGGTACCATTCGCCGTTGATATGAATCGATGCCGCTCCGGAGAACATATTGGTTTTAAAATCTGCCTGGCCATCCATGCCGTAATCCTCCACCTCCATAATATGGCCGCCATTTTTATCCAGCACGGAATAGGAAAGCAGATCAAACACCCCGTCACCATTAATATCGGCGAGGGTGACATAGGGCTTATCAGTGGTGCGTTGGTAGATGCCGATGGAGGTACTGCCTGACGATTCTGCATCAACGGTCATATACACATCGGGGGTATTTTTATTACCGATGACATGGGTGACGGGTTCGGCGAATGCTTGAATGCCTAAAAAAGTAAAAAAAAGGACCCCCACTAGTTTCATAAACTTCCCATTAATCAAACTTATTATTTAAAATTTTAGAGATAGAACAACACGAGCACATAGAAACTATATCGATAACTTTAATGTACTTAATTTTTGCAACGCTTCTTCCTCTTGAATTTTTGCAACAACATGATTTCCTGAGATAATCAACCCAATATTTGCAAAACGAGTATCAAGCGACTCTCCAGTTAACCCACGTCCAAATGCATACTCAAGATATACTGCCTCTCTAGAACGAACCTCTAAATCGAATTTAAGCAGCTTGTAACCAAAGCCCGCCTTGTTTACTAAAGCTGCTTGGTATTTACCCGCATCAACTTCAGCAACGATATACCCTTCACCCCTTACACATCCATATTCAGTGTCACCTAAGGCCAATGTTAAGCATGTTGTCACTCCATCTTTTGATACTGAGTCTGGCTTCATCAGATAGACCAATGCTTTTCCTTCTGGCACAAAGAAATGCTTTTCAAATAAGGGGCCACTGGCATTCATTGCAGCACAACCAGAAAGCATCAATACTAGTAGGGGAAAAATTATTTTTTTAACCATAATTTATTATCCATAAGTTATTTTTACTTAAATGCTAACTCCCAGCACTCTCCAACAACCCCCGCTGGTAATACGCCGCACTTTTATCCACTTCACCCAACTGCGCCATCAGTCGCGCCAGTTCAGCGTAAATTTCTGGTGCATGAGACAACCCTAAAGCGGCCTCTAGATAATCACGGGCCTTACCCCACAATTCGGCTTTCTGCGCCAATCTACCCAAAGCCAACAACAGCGCTGGGTTGTTAGGGCGCTCGCGCAGCCAGGCTTCGGCAATCACCATCTGAGTACTCACATCTCCACCCACCAGCAGGCCGTAGCGGCGTACCAAGCTGTCATCCCAGTGACTATTGAGAGCATTGTGGAGCAATTTTTCTGCTTGTTGACCATCGCCGCGAGCTTGCAGGTGATCGCTGTAGGAAGCCACCAATTGCGCACTGCGTTTTACTGCTGAGGGCATGGATTGCCACAACTGGTCGACAGCCTGTTTGTGTTTGGCTTTGTCGCCACTTTTGTCGGTTTTACCCCAGCGTTCTGCCAGGGAAGAAAGCTGATTGGCATAGACTTCAATTTCCAGTTGCTGGAATTGTTGTCGATCGTAGCCACTGTCCTTGCGCAATTGCGGCAGTAGTTGTTGCAGATTATGCCAATCGTTGAGACCGCGATAAGCCTTTTCCAGAAGCCGCAAAACATTTGTGTGATTGGGGTACTTTTGATGTACTCGGTTGAGTACCGACAACGCCTCTTCGTAGCGCCGCTCTTTCAGGTACAACCGAGCTTTGGCGATATCCACGGCGGGGTTATCGTCTTCAGCAATTTCCTGGGCTTTGTTTAGCAAGGTTTGCGCCGCTTCCCAGTTACCCTCTTCGTAGGCGGCGGTGGCGGCGGCCAGATAATTGACCAATGGCATGCCCGATTGGTGGGCACCGCGCACCAGTTGCTGACGGGCTCGTTGCCAGCGGCCTTCAATAAAGTACAACAGGCCACGGGCGGTTTGTGCCCGGCGGCGGCTCAGCCTGGCCCGGCGCCAGCCGGCAAATATTTTCAGAGAGCCGAGCAAACGGAACAGCAGTCGAACCACCAGCCACAACAGAATCAGCGCAATCACCGCTGCCCACAGATTCATTTCGATGGTGGTGCTGCCCACGGCGATCAGCAGATAACCACTCTCCCGGCTCATCAGCCAGGACAGGCCGGTACCCAGCAATAAGGCTGCAGCGAAGATCAGAACCAGGCGCCTCATGGCTGCTGTTCCTCAGCGTCAGCTTGATCGGCTGCGGGTTGTTCGTGGCGCAGATGCCAGAGATTGATGTAGTTGCGCAGCGCCTGTAACGACGTACTGATTTCCGGCAGCTGGCCAGTCACCACTTGAGCGGATAGCGCATCCAACTGTTCGCCAAACACCTGGGAGGTGTGGTCTTTAGCAAAGTGTTGCTGCAACCACTGGCGACATTTTTCCAGGCTGGCGCGGTACACCAGAGGCTCTTCCCTAAGCAGGGCCAATTGCGCCTGTTCCAGCATCACCCGCAGGTTGTGACGCAGGTATTGCTCTTCCTCCACACCCATCAGGGGTTCGACAGGCTCGTTGCGCTGGCGAATGCGCACATAGTCTTTGAGGCCACTGGCAAAGTCACTGAAATGGCTCGCCACCCGGTCACCCCAGCTCTGTTCGTTGTCTGTGGTTTGCGAAGGGGCTGCCTGAGGTATTTGCTCTTTTAATTCCAGCGCCAGCGCCAACTCCGGAATAATTGAATTCAGTGCATTGAGTTGCAAGTACAGACCTTCGCGATCCACCACCGTGGCAATTTTTAATGCGGTAATATCTTTGGCAATCTGGCTGCGTACCGCAAACAAATCCGGGTCGTCAAAATCCTTGAGAATGGCATCGGCGGTTTGCAACAGGGATACCGGACTGGCAGTACTGCGCTCGGTGAGCAGGCGCTGGTTGGCCAGGCGCAGCAAATACTCCGCCTCTGCTAACAGCCAATCGTCCCGGGTGGACACCGACAGGTTGCGCAAGCGGCTGCCTTGGCTGGTGACACGCCGTTGCAGTTCATCCAGCTGTTGGCGTGTAGCCCGTTCTACCTGGTTGGCCTGTTGCAGCTGCGCCGCCAGGGAATCCAACTCGGTGGAATTTTGCTGCTGTTCAAGCTGTTGCTGCAATTGTTGCAGTTGCTGCGCTTGTTGCTCCAACTGGGCCTTCAAGACCTGTTGTTGGTTGTTACCAGTAGCCTGCCAATCCTGCAAATAGAGCCAGCCGTAATAGCCACCGGCACCTAACCCCGCGAGCAATAACACCGTAACCAACAGCGCAGGCCAAGCGCTGCGGCGACTGCCAGTAGTGTGGCGGCGAGTTGCTTTGGCGGCGGATTTTTTACCAACGGACTTTTTATCTGTGGACAAGTCATCAATATCCAACGGCTCTGGCAAATGCTGGGGCTTGGGTTCGGATTTGGACTTGCCGGCTTTCTTATCCGTCGCGGTTTTTTCAGGGGGGGACTTATCGGCCTTGCTATCCGCTTGCGGTTCAGCTCGCTTGGTCAGCGTGGGAGGCTGCTGGCTGTTATCGGCCGCAGATTTTTCAGGGCTGCTTTTTCCGGGGTCTTCCTGTTTAGAAGTGTCCGGTTTAGAGGTTTCCGGTGTTTTTTGGTCTTTATCCGTCACTGGCCCATTTCTCTGCGAAAATGTGAGTTGTCAGTCGCTAATGTAACACCTGCTTACAGCCGAAACCATGTCGCCCGGCACAGCGGAGTTGGCGACTTGCAGATTCACAAACCCACTTCTCAGGGCAATATCAGCGATGCGTTGACTGGGCACCACCAAAGGCAGTGCGAACAGGCCTGGATGCAGTGCACTGGGCATCAGATTGAGCAAGCTTTCAATCAGTTCAACAGAGTGTGCCACCACGCCGTCAAAGCCGCTTTGCACAGCGCTGACAATCTCCTGCTGATACTGACTGGTGGAACAGCGCCGGTACAGGTTTAACTCATCCACCTGAGCACCTCGGTGTTGCAGCTCTGTGGCCAGTAAATCGCGGCCGCCCTCCCCTTTGGCGATAAGTATTCGAGCTCCCTGCAACTGTTGCAATTCTGGCAATGCCAATAGCCCTTCGCTGGTTTGCGCATGAGAAGGCGCCAGAGCATTGATCCCTAGGTTTATCAAAATTTGACGAGTGCTGTCGCCCACTGCAAAAAACTGCACACCCATTGGCAGCTGCGGCCAATAGTGGTCAATCCAATCGGCGCCGAGCAGTGCTGCCGGGCGGCTGACAAAGATCACCGTTTGGTAATTGGCGAGGCCCATCACCGTGGTTTTGATCTGCTCCACCAACCCACTAACAGATTCACCGGTCAGCGGCACGTTATAAGGGTCGATAGCCATTACCGGCAGGTGCAAGGGCACTGCGCCGGTGGCGGTTAGTTGCTCAATAAATTGATCGGGCCCCAGCTGCGGCAATGCCTTGGGGCGAATAACCAGAATTTTCTTTCCGGCGAGGCTCATTGACTTCCATAGACATCAGCGAGAATGGCATCAGCGCCACTGGCCAGCAGTCGATCCGCCAGCACAATGCCCAGCTGCTCAGCATCGCTGGCCGGGCCGCGAATGTCGTCGCGCAGAATACGGGAGCCATCCACCGCACCTACCAAACCGCGCAGCCACAGCTGGTTGTCAGATTCTAATACCGCGTAACAGGCAATTGGCACCTGGCAGCCACCCTGTAGGCGACGGTTCATAGCCCGCTCGGCGCTGACACAAACCGCGGTATTGTGATGGTGCAGTGGTGCCAATAAATCCACGGTGCGCTGATCGTGGTTGCGGCACTCAATACCCACAGCACCCTGGCCTCCGGCGGGCAAAGAGGATTCCGGGGTTATACGACTGCGAATACGCTGAGCCATTTGCAGACGCACCAGACCCGCTGTGGCCAGAATAATGGCGTCGTAATCACCGCTATCCAACTTGGCCAGGCGAGTGTTGACGTTGCCCCGCAAATCGAGAATTTGTAAATCCGGCCGGGCTTCCCGCAGCTGACACTGACGGCGCAGGCTGGAGGTTCCCACTCGGCTGCCCGCAGGCAGTTGCGATAAATCATCGTAATGGTTAGAAACGAAAGCATCAGTGGGATCTTCTCGGGGGCAAATGGTGGTCAGACCCAAGCCCTCGGGAAATTCCATGGGCACATCTTTCATGGAGTGCACCGCGATATCCGCATGCCCCTCTAACATGGCCACTTCCAGCTCCTTAACAAACAATCCTTTACCGCCCACTTTCGCCAGTGGCGTATCAAGAATTTTGTCACCTTTGGTAGTAAAGCCCACCAGCTCCACCGCCAGATCCGGATGGTGCTTTTGCAGTTCGGCTTTAACATATTCCGCCTGCCACAAAGCCAGCGGGCTTTTGCGGGTGGCAATTCTAAGGGGTTGGGTCATGACTGGTTTCTGGTTGTGTGTTTCGGGCTGCAACCATAGCAAAGCGGCGAGCGGCACGCCACGGGCGGCGGGTAAGCAAATGGCCAACTACGGAGAACACCTATCCCCCTTGAAATTGCCGAGCGCAGTGCAATTGGTAGGGAAACGCGCACACGGATGTGCGCGTTAGGTCGATCGAGCAGGGATGCGAGTAAGACCGGCCCGTGGCAATTGTGCAGAGCGAGGGGAGTTGCGCAGCAACCAATGGAACGGGGGTGCCTTTTTCTTGGTTACTTCTTTTGGGCAAGCAAAAGAAGTAACTCGCCCAGCAGGGCGAAATCTAAAGAAAAATTTACCAATAAGACTACGACAAAGTACAAGATTCTTCGCTACGCTCAGAATGACAGCAGAGGTTGGCCAGTTAAAGCCGCCTATGCTGGGCAATTGGCATATTCTGTTTTAAGCGCTGAATTTCCCCCAAATCCAGCTCCGCACAAATTACCCCTTCACCACCATCCAGCTCTGCCAGCACATTGCCCCAGGGGTGAACAATGGCCGAGCCACCCCAGGTAGGGCGTTTGCGGTGGTCGCGGTCGCCCATATTGGCACCGATCACAAAACATTGGTTTTCTACCGCTCGGGCGCGCAATAGCAATTGCCAGTGGGCTTCGCCAGTGACCGCGGTAAAGGCCGAGGGCACTACGACTATCTCGGCACCGCGATCCGCCAATTGCCGATGGAGTTCGGCAAAGCGCAGGTCATAACAAATGCTCACCCCGAGCTTGCCAAAAGGCGTATCAATAACCAGAGGCTCATTACCGGGGCGGTAGTCATCCGATTCCCGGTAATGCTTGTGGGCGTCGCCCACGTCCACATCGAACAGATGGATTTTGTTGTATTGACCGTGCTCAGCGCCGTGGTTGTCGTAGACCAAGCAGGCCGCATAGCCCCGTTGATCATCCTCGTCTGCCACTGGAAGAGTACCGGCGACAATCCACAGATTGTGCCGTTTCGCCTGCTGCTTTAAGAAACTGCGCACAGGTCCACCGGCGCTGGCCTCCTCAGCCGCGGCAGCCAGCAATTGTTTACAGCCGTAATAGGCAAAATTTTCTGGCAGCACCACGAGTTGAGCGCCACAATCGGCGGCTTCAGATAACAATACTTCTGCCCGCTGCAAATTGTGTTGCAGGTCGCCGGTGCTGCACATCTGGATGGCAGCGACTTTGGTGGTAGAGCCCATGGTTATTCCTGTTTTTGGGTCTGCTGTGAATCGCCGGGCAGCGAATCGCCGCCACTGGCTATTGGTGGATTGCCTTCGTCGAAAACCTTTTTCTTATCGGAGAACACTTTTTCGATTTCAAAATCCGGATCATCCCATGAGCCATTGATTTTATAACTGAGGCTGGACAGTTTGTTAACCTGTTTTTTGAAGACTTTGCTGATGACCCAGGCACCTGCAGCTGCCGGTAAATTTACGGCCAATGCCGCCACCCACGGCAAGTTGGTGCCCACGGGCAGGGTAGCTACCAGCTGTGCATCTATCTGCTCATTCACCAAGTCAATGTTGCCGTACATTTTCATGGTTCCAGAGGGCGCCTTGGCCACGATGGGCTCAGGGAAGCGCAGTATTCCCTGGTCAAAGATCAAGCTACCACCAATGCGATCGTAGCTGAGTCCTTTGCTAAACACATCGGAAAAATCGAGCCGCAGGCGTCGCAGCCAACTGCCAAAGTTAAACAGCCCAACCACCCGCAAAAAAGCATTGGCGCCACTGCTGGCTTGTTTGATGGTGCCATCGGTTAAGGTAAAGGTGACTTGCCCAGCGAGATTGTCTGCCCCCAGCTCCCAGGGGCGGCCTCGCCAGCTCAGCTCGCTCTGAAACGCCGCGTTGTCGCTCTCGATAATGGGCTCAAGCTCAAAGTTTTCCAGTACCGTGGAAATGGTGTCGGTTTGAACGGTGCCGATATAACTGCTGCGGTGAACAAAGCCATCAAAGCTCCAGTGCATATCGCCCTGCAATACCAGACCCAACAGCTCGGCGTTCAACTCAGTGATATCCAGCCCTTGGTCGCTGGCCTTGAGCTGCAGCGCGACACTGCCCAGTTGCCGCTCCCCAAGTGACAGTTTGTCCACCGAAAAAGCCATACTGCGCAGAGTGCGGGGGTCAAAAACCGACGCACCCTGGCTGTTATCTTGCTGCCATTCCGGCAACCGCAGATGGTCCAGGTCAATGGTCATGGCCTTGCGGTTGTCCAATGGAATATCCAGGCGGCCAGCGGCATCCGCAGACTCGAGTTGGGTACGCAACACCGAGTTAACCAGAGAGCCAGTAAGGTGTACATTGTCGAGTTTCAGCGCCGACACCCCAAGCTCGCCCACCCGCACATCAATACCCACCGGAGGCAACCAACTGCTGCTGATATCGGTACTGCTAGCATCGGCGCTGGTGTTTGGGCTGTCGAACAACGACAGTAGACTGGATTGCCAATCCACCAGATTGACATCACTGACATCTGCTGCCACCAGCAGTACATTGGAGTTGGGCAGTTTCAGGTCTGAGCGATTAATACCCAGGTACCCCCGCCGCAGGCTTTGATCAACCCACTCGCCACCCACACGCACAGACGCGCCATAAGTGGCGGTCAAAATCGCAGTATCCGCCAACAGCAGAGTAGCCTCCAGCGGCTGTTTTTGAGACGCCAGCTTGGCCAGTGGGTCTGGCAAATCGATATCGATGCCCTGCAGATCAGTACTCACCACCACTGAGCCAGGCTGTTTGTCATCTTCTCCGGGGAGGGTAATGGTGGCCTGGTAGCGACTTTCTCCGAGGATTTGCTCTTCTATATCTACGCCAAAATAATCCCCGAGCTTGCCCGGTTGAAACGCCCCCTGTACCTGTAATTGCAGGCGCTCATCCACTGTCTTTAAATCCGCCTCTGCAGGCATCCCCCACAATCGCCCAGCAAGGCCGCTACCGTACAAGCCATCGTCCAGATTAAAGTGAACCCGACCAGCGATATCGTCGATCTCAAGGTGAAATTCCGGCTGTACCATCATGCCGTCGGCGACGTCGGCCACTACGCTGTATTGACCCTTCTCCCAATCTCCGATCAAGGGTATTTGTAAATCGGCAGAGGCATCTACGCGGCCGCCCAATTGCCATTCCGCCAAGCCTTCCACACGATCTTTCAACGGTGACTGACTCAGTAGCCCATAGGCACCTTGGGCGGTTGCAGTGCCTTGAGCACGGATTTTGAGGATCTGGTCGCCCAAGGCATCCATCACCAACTCACCGTTATTGATGGTCATACCGCCCATCTTGGCTCGCTGGATACTCCCCTCAAGCTGTCCAGCGTGATACAACACTCGGCCAGAAAACTGTTCCAGGGCGGGCCACTCCGGGTGATAAGCCAGGCGCTCACCATCAGCGACCACGTGCAATTGAATAGTGCGACGATCTTCCTGGCCGGCACGCACCGAACCCCGATAGATCACCCCCGCTTCCGCAACCGACACATTATCCAGTGCGCGGTTAAGCCAATCGGTCAGCTGGGGGTTGAGCGTAGTGGGCACAAACTGGGCTCGATGCCGTGAGTGGCTATCCACAACACCCAGCTGCAAAAACAACTCCGCGGCTTCTTCGGTTCGATAAATAGGCTGCTTCAAATAGAAGTGCCCTTTTACCTGGCCCGCATCGGCGTTGGCCTGCAATAAGCTACTCACCAGGAAGATACGATTGCCCGGCCGATCCCAACTCCAACCGATGGTGCCGGAAACCTGCTGCGCTTCAATGGGTTTAGCAAACAGTTTTTCAAAGTGAACACTGGCGTCACTGCTATTCAAAGCCAGTATTCCGCCCTCTACCGTGGTCTCCACATAGCCATCTACGCCAGTGGCTGCCGGTGCACCCTGATAGGCACTGATGCCCACGTCCCGCAAATTGGCTTTTAAGGTAATCTCTGGCAGCGGTTGGTCGCTGAGTACCGCGTCAATACTGAGCTGATCCACATGGCCAGTGGGACGAATAGCCGCGATGGCTTCAGCAATTTTTTCGGGCAGCAGTTCGCTGTTCACCAACAGTTGTCGAACCGCATCCACCGCCAGGTAATTGATATCCACGCCAAACTCGCCCCAGCGTTCACCCACTTTTTGGCTAAAGCGAATATCCAGGGGCAGTATGGTTTCCTCCCCCCAGTCAAACTGCAGGCCCTGCAAAGCCATGCCCCAGTCATCGCCGGGCTGGTACCAACCGGTAATGTCGGTATTCAGCTCACTGACTTTGGGCAACGCCATGGCACGATTAAGAGGTAACTGATCGGTTTGCAAACGGCCGCTCATATTGATGCGCCCACCTTCGTCCCAATCAAACCAAAGCTGGGCGGCAACACTGCCATCCAGTGCCGCAATTTTCTCCCGGTACGCCGGCAGCAACTGGGCAAAAATACCTCCGAACGAGGTCAGGTTAAGAGCCTGCAATTCCAGGTGTGCACTGGCGTTAAAGTTTTCCAAGTCCTGGTAGTCGCCGGTGGCTTCAAACACAAAGTGCGCCAGCTGCTCTTCGTCAGAAGCAATGCCCGCGACAATACGGTGAAATTGATTGTTATTCTCTACCAGGATTCGATCGGCACTGAACTCCACCACCGTGCCGGAGTAAAAGTTGAGTGCCAAAGACACATCGTCCACGTCGATCAACGAACTGTACAACAACATATCCAGAGGCCGAACACCACCGCCTCCACCGCCTGCCAGCGGGAAGCCCGCCAGGCTCCAGTGACCTTGGGAGTCTTCGGCCAAATGCAGGGTGACATCGCTGAGACTGAGCTTGCGCCAAATCAGCTGGCCATGCCAGATGGTGGCAAACGGCTCCAACTCTGCGCTGACACGGCCAACCGCGATCATGCCACCGTGCTCAGTGGCAATGTTGACGCCATCCGCAGACAAGGTAGGCGTCAATCGCGGCCAGGTACCAGAAAGGCGCGCCACCTGCACCTCTGCCCCCAGCAACTTCGACAGTTGCTCGGTCACCT
This sequence comes from bacterium SCSIO 12696, assembly GCA_024397955.1. Classification (NCBI taxonomy): domain Bacteria; species bacterium SCSIO 12696. Next base: position 2,528,558 of record CP073744.1, on the reverse strand, counting down.
GCGGACGGTAGTTATCCAGTGTTGGCAACAGCGTTCGGCCAAGCACCACAATCACCGAGTAACTGACCACGATGGCGGCCATGGCGAACCACAGCCAGCGCGTCAGTTTGCTAAGTAATTTCAGTGCTTTCATTCAACAACCACGAGGTGGGAATCCCGAGGCAAGAGCTTTGTAACATTGGGCTCTCGCCTCATATCTTCCATATAACGCCTAAACCGGGATAATGTCGTACTGTTCCTGAGAATACATGGTCTCCACCCGGAACTGGATTGGCCGGCCAACAAACTCTTCCAGGTCGGCCACATTGGCGGAATCTTCGTCCAGCAAGCGGTCAATCACCACTTGCGATGCCAATACCAGGAACTTGTCGCATTCAAAGGCACGGGCTTCCCGCAGTATCTCGCGCATCATTTCGTAACACACGGTTTCTGCGGATTTGATCCGGCCGCGCCCATCGCACACTTCACAGGGCTCACAGAGCATGTGCTCAAGGCTTTCGCTGGTGCGCTTGCGGGTCATTTCCACCAGCCCAAGCTCCGATGTGGTCAGCACACTGGTTTTGGCGCGATCCCGCTCCAGGGCTTTTTCCAGAGTGCGCGATACCTGGCGCTGGTGCTCTTTATCGTGCATGTCGATAAAGTCGAGAATAATTATGCCACCCAGATTGCGCAGGCGCAGTTGTCGGGCAATGGCCGCTGCGGCCTCCAGATTGGTCTTGAAAATGGTCTCTTCCAGATTGCGATGGCCAACAAAGGCGCCAGTATTCACATCCACTGTAGTCATCGCTTCGGTTTGGTCGATCACCAGATAGCCACCAGATTTTAATTGCACCTTGCGCTGCAACGCTTTCTGAATTTCGTCTTCCACGGAATACAGGTAAAACAGGGGCCGCTCCCCTGGGTAATGTTCAATCAGTGGCACCAGATCCGGGTGGTACTTAGTGGCGAAGCGGTGCATTTTTTCAAAGCACTCCCTGGAATCGACACGAATTTTTTCCACCCCGTCCCGGGTCATTTCGCGCAACACTCGCAGGTGCAGAGGCAGGTCTTCAAACACATTGCTGGCCAGCGGAGTCACCACCGCCCGCTCGCCAATGTCTTGCCACAAACGGTGTAAAAAGTGCACATCGCGACGCAGCTCTTCGGCGCTCAGGCCCTCTGCGGCGGTGCGAATAATATAACCACCACTGGGAGAGGCCTCTCCAGAGATCATTTTCGGATCGCCTTCCTGAGTCAGCGCCGCAGCCAGCTCAGCGCGCAAACGCTCTCGCTCGGGCTCGGACTCAATGCGCTGGGAAATACTGATGTGAGATTCCCTGGGGATGTACACCAGGTACTTGGAGCAGACCGACAGCTTACTGCTCAGGCGAGCCCCCTTGGTGCCCAGAGGGTCCTTGGCCACCTGTACCGTAACACCCTGGCCGTCGTGCAACAGCTGGCGAATGTCTGCGGTTTTCTCACCGGTCTGAGGGTCACTGTCTACATGGATGTCATCCACGTGAATAAAACCGGCTTTTTCCAGGCCAATATCCACAAAGGCAGCCTGCATACCGGGCATCACCCGCACCACCTTGCCGCGATAGATGTTGCCGACCACGCCTCGCTTCATGGTGCGCTCAATGGACACTTCCTGAAGCACGCCGTTTTCCACCAGACCCACGCGGGTTTCCATAGGAGTAATGTTGATCAGAATTTCGGCGCTCATTGGCATTTGGCCTTTTGTTTGACCTTAGATATGGGACGTTTAACGAATCCGTAATTCGAGTGTGATACCCCGTCAAGCATCAAACCTGTGACGTCAAACACGTTCAAGTACCCTTCCAAACCGCTATCCCAAATTCCGCCAGCAAATCCGCGGTTTCCGCCAGTGGCAACCCCACTACATTAGAGTAGCTGCCCTTTATACGCTTCACAAATACCGCAGCCAGCCCCTGAATACCATAACCGCCGGCCTTATCAGCGGGCTCGCCGGTTTGCCAGTACTGCTGGCACTGCAGATTGCTAAGAGTACGAAACGTCACCAGGGTTTCCACCAGCCGCAGCGACTCTTTGCCAGCGGCCACCATGGCCACCCCGGACAAGACTCGATGGGTACTGCCGGACAGCATCGACAACATATCGATGCCATGCTCCCGATTACGGGGTTTGCCCAGCACCTGATCCCCATAAACCACCGTGGTATCTGACCCCAAAACTGGCAGGGCAGCCCCATCCTGAGCCGCAAATCCTGCGCGAGCCTTCGCCAGTGCCAGACGAGTGACGTAGTCTTCTGGTGCCTCGCCGGGCAAACGCTGCTCCGGCACATTGGCCGCCACCACCTGGAAACAGGCACCCACTTGCTGAAGTAGCTCACGGCGTCTGGGGGAGGCAGAGGCAAGAATAAAGTCTGGAGGTAACTGGCTCATCAATGCCGCACCAGGCGCATCATCAGGGTATAAAACAATGGCCACGCCAGAGCAGAGGTAATCGCCGGATACCAAACCAAAGACCAGCTGGTATCAATGCCGGTGGCGGCGTTGACGCCCATCACCACCAGCTGCGCGGCCACCACCAACAGCAACACCAAACCGCTTTGATGCCAGACACTGGCGTGCAGCAGGCGCTGCCGGAGCAGGTTCAACAGGTAAGCACTGATACAGAACGCCAGTGCATAGCGGCCAAAGGTGCCACCGGTGGCGGCATCCATTGCCAGCCCGGCAAACCAGGCGAACATAATGCCGTAATTGTTGGGCCGATAGATCAGGGCGAACACCAACACCAGCAGCACAAAATGTGGACGCCATAAAGCCACACCGCCAAACAGAGGCCACAGCTGCAGCACCAGTGCAATCAACAGCATCAGTAAGAACAGGCTTTTGCGCTGCGGCGGGCGGCGCGGTTTCACGGTGTCATACCCGTGGTCAATTGCTCTTCCAGCGGAAATACCAACAACACCGTGCGGCGTCGATTCAAGGGCTCGGCAGGAGTCACCACAATATCGAGAAACGGTTGCCCGGGATCGCGCAGGGTACTGGACACCGTACCCACCGGGTAGCCCACGGGGTAGCGATCGCCCAACCCAGAGCTTTCAAGGACATCGCCCTCTTTAATGTCCATGGTCGGCGAGATGTAACGCAGCTTCAGGCGACCATCGCCAATGCCTTCAGCAATGGCGCGCAACCCGTTGCGGCGGACCTGCACCGGCAGGGCATGGCGGCTGTCGGTAATCAACAGTACCCGGCTGTGGTTGCTAAACACATCCACTACCTGGCCCATCAAACCATCGGCACCGATCACTGCCTGGCCGTTAAACACACCGTCACTGCTGCCGCGGTTAATGGTAAAAGAGTGGGACATCGGGTCTGGAGACACCCCGATCAGCTCGGCCACCTGCACCCGGTCTTTAATCATTTCGGTGGCATTCAGCAAGCTGCGCAGGCGCACATTCTCTGCTTCCAGGCCCGCCATCTGCTGCTGCTGGGCACGCAGCACCAACAACTGGGTTTTCAGGCGCTCGTTTTCGGAAATCAACTCCGTGCGACCTTGGGTGGAGTCCTCACCCCAGTCCGCCATGCGGCCGGGCAAATCTGCCAACCAGTGCAGTGGGTAGATAACTTCTTCCAGATAGCTTCGCGCAGGCTTCAGCCAGGTGGTGTAGCGGTCAACGCCAATCAATACCAGCGCCAGCAGCCCCAGCACCAAAATTCGGCGGGAAGGAGAGCTGCCACGGGCGAACAGGGTTTTGATAGCGAGTCCTCAGTGGTATTGATCAACATCGTCATGCCCGCATAGGCGGGCATCCAGAGATTGAGGCGCCATGCGCTCGGCTGTTCCGTAGCAACATGGATCCCCGCCTGCGCGGGGATGACAAACTAAAAGCCGTCAGGGCGACAGTATATCCAGATTGCGCTTATCCATGATTTCCATGGCGCGGCCGCCGCCGCGGGCCACACAGGTGAGCGGATCTTCAGCCACAATCACCGGCAAGCCGGTTTCGTGGGTAATCAGACGGTCGATATCGCGCAACAGGGCACCACCACCGGTAAGCACAATACCGCGCTCGGCGATGTCCGATGCCAATTCCGGGGGCGACTGTTCCAGCACCCGCTTCACCGCCTGCACGATGCCCGCCAGGGGCTCTTGCAGGGCTTCAAGAATTTCATCGCTGTTGAGGGTAAAACTCTTGGGCACCCCTTCTGCCAGATTGCGGCCGCGCACGTCGATTTCGCGCACTTCGCTGCCCGGGTAGGCACTGCCCACCTCAATTTTGATGCGCTCGGCAGTGGAGTCACCGATCACACTGCCGTAGTTGCGGCGCACGTAGTTGGTAATGGCTTCATCAAAGCGGTCACCGCCGATGCGTACGGAATCGGAGTACACCACGCCGTTCAATGACAGAATAGCAATCTCGGTAGTACCACCACCGATGTCCACCACCATGGAGCCGCAGGCTTCTTCTACCGGCAAGCCAGCACCGATGGCCGCCGCCATAGGTTCTTCAATCAGGTACACCTCGCGGGCGCCGGCGCTGTCGGCGGATTCACGAATGGCACGCTTCTCCACCTCGGTCGCCAAACAGGGCACACAGATCAGCACCCGGGGGCTGGGGGGAATCAAGCTGTTCTCGTGCACTTTCTTGATAAAGTGCTGGAGCATTTTTTCAGTCACCTGGAAGTCGGCGATTACGCCGTCTTTCATTGGGCGGATCGCGGTGATATTGCCAGGGGTACGACCCAGCATGCGCTTGGCTTCCACACCCACCGCTTCGACAATTTTCTGACCGTGGTGATGGCGAATAGCCACCACGGACGGTTCGTTGAGCAAAATGCCCTTATCGCGGACATGAATCAGGGTATTGGCGGTTCCAAGGTCAATGGACAAGTCATTGGAAAAGAGTCCGCGCAGTCGTTTGAACACCATCTGTTTTTTATTCCTTGTGCGGCTGACTGGTCGATCAGTTACGCCGCTGAAAGCATCTCGTAGAGGGTACCGAAAGGAAGGTTTGGCCCCCGGTAAATTTAACTCGCGACTGTAACAATCAGCGGGGTTCAGAGCAACAACAACCGTGCGATTAGTGAGTGTTTTGTGATAACTTACGCCGCTTTCTCAAGCACCCCTGCAGAAGGGGCAGTTTTTCAAATAATGAGTCTCGACCATGAGTATTGAACAAGGCGACATTGCCAAGGTAGCCAACCTGGCCCGACTGGCGGTTTCCGAAGCGGAAATCGCCGACACCACCGGGCGCATCAACAAAGTTCTCGACTTGGTGGACCAGCTCCAGGCGGCCGACACCGAAGGCGTTGCCCCCATGGCTCACCCCCTGGATGCGGTGCAGCGCCTGAGGGCCGACAACGTCACCGAAAACAACCAGCGCGACGCCTTTCAGGTTGTCGCGCCAGCCACCGAAGATGGCCTTTACCTCGTTCCCAAAGTGATTGACTGATGTCCCAGAAAACCTTTCCCAGAACCATCGCTGAACTGGCGGCAGGCTTGCGCGCCGGTGAATTCAGCAGCGTCGAACTGACCGAGCACTACCTGCAGCGCATTGAGCAGCTGGACAGCCGCTATAACAGTTTTATTACCGTGACGCCGGAGCTGGCCATGGAGCAGGCCAAACAGGCTGACCAACGCCTTGCCAGTGGTGATGCGCCATTGCTGTGTGGCATTCCCATCGCCCACAAAGACCTGTTCTGCACCGCCGGCGTAAAAACCTCCTGCGGCTCCAAAATGCTCGACAACTTTGTGCCCCCCTACAGCGCCACCATTGTGGAGAACTACCAGCGCGATGGCGCGGTGATGTTGGGTAAGTTGAATATGGACGAGTTCGCCATGGGCTCCTCCAATGAAAACAGCTTTTACGGCCCGGCGAAAAACCCCTGGGACACCGAGCGCGTACCCGGCGGCTCTTCCGGTGGCTCCGCCGCGGCGGTGGCCGCGCAACTGGCGGTGGCCACTACCGCATCCGATACCGGTGGCTCCATTCGCCAGCCGGCATCCCTGTGTGGCCTGACCGGCATCAAGCCCACTTATGGCCGGGTATCCCGTTACGGCATGGTGGCCTTTGCTTCCAGCCTAGATCAGGCGGGCGTTATCACCCACAGTGCCGAAGACGCGGCGATTATGCTCAACACTCTGGCGAGCTACGACCCTAAAGATTCCACCTCTATTGATCGCGAAGTACCGGATTACACTGCCGGCCTTGGCGATGATTTGAATGGCCTGAAAATTGGCGTACCCAAAGAATATTTTGAAGCGGGGTTGGACGCGGACACGGAAAAAGCCGTACGCACTGCCTTGGCGGAATACGAAAAGCTGGGCGCCGAGCTGGTGGAAATCACCCTGCCCCACACCCACCTGGCGGTACCTGCCTACTATGTGATTGCCCCGGCAGAAGCCTCTGCCAACCTGTCTCGCTTTGACGGGGTGCGCTACGGCTACCGCTGCGAAGACCCGCAAGATTTGATGGACCTGTACACCCGCAGCCGCGCCGAAGGTTTTGGCCAGGAAGTGAAGCAGCGAATTATGGTGGGTGCCTATGCCCTGAGCGCCGGTTACTACGACGCTTACTACAAAAAGGCCCAACAAGTGCGCCGCCTGATAAAACAAGATTTTGTGGATGCCTTCGAGAAGGTAGACGTAATTATGGGGCCAACCTGCCCCAATCCGGCGTTCAAATTAGGCGAGAAAACCGCCGACCCGGTGGCCATGTATCTGGAAGATATTTACACCATTTCCACCAATCTGGCGGGACTGCCGGGTATGTCCATTCCCTCAGGCTTCAGTGGTGGTTTACCGGTGGGCCTGCAAATCACCGGCAATTATTTTGATGAGGCGCGTATGCTCAATATTGCCCACCGCTTCCAGCAGGTAACCGATTGGCACAAGCAAGCTCCACAGGGGGTGCAGCCATGAGTTGGGAAACCGTAATTGGTCTGGAAGTGCACGTGCAACTGGCCACCCAAAGCAAAATTTTTTCCGGCAGCAGCACTGCGTTTGGCGCCGAGCCAAACACCCAAGCCAGCGCCGTTGACCTGGCCATGCCCGGCACCCTGCCAGTACCCAACGAGGCCGCTTTTAAATACGCGGTGATGTTTGGTTTGGCTATCGACGCCGAAATTGGCAAAGAGTCGGCGTTTGAGCGCAAAAATTACTTCTACCCGGATTTGCCCAAAGGCTATCAAACTACGCAGCTGGAAAAACCCATTGTTGGCCCCGGCCGTGTGGAAATTGCACTGGATGACGGCAGCACTAAAGATGTGCGGATTCATCATGCACATCTGGAAGAAGATGCAGGGAAATCACTCCACGAGGACTTCCATGGAATGTCTGGCATCGATTTAAACCGTGCCGGCACACCGTTGATTGAAGTAGTTACCGAACCAGATATGTCCAACGCCGCCGAAGCGGTGGCCATGGCCAAAAAGCTGCACAGCATTGTCACCTCACTGGGCATTTGCGACGGCAATATGTCGCAGGGTTCCATGCGCTTTGACGTCAATATTTCCGTGCGCCGCCCCGGCGAACCCCTGGGCACCCGCACCGAAACCAAAAACCTCAACTCATTCAAATTTATGGAAGAGTGCATTGCCCGGGAAGTACAACGGCAAATCGATGTGATTGAGGACGGCGGCCAGGTCGTGCAGGAAACCCGCCTTTATGACGGCGCCACCAAAGTGTCCCGCTCCATGCGCAGCAAAGAGGAAGCCAACGATTACCGGTACTTCCCCTGCCCCGACCTGCTGCCAGTGGTGATTGAAGACGACTACATCGAAGCCCTGCGTAAAACTCTGCCAGAACTGCCAGACGCTCGCAGCGCCCGCTTCCAGAATGACTACGGCCTGTCCGCCTACGACGCCAATCTGTTGTCAGCAGACGCAACCACCGCCAACTACTTTGAAAGCGCCGCCCAACAAAGCGATGCAAAACTGGTGGCCAACTGGATGATGGGCGAGATGGCCGCACGCCTGAATGCGGAAGAAAAAGAATTTTCGGACAACCCGATTGCAGCAGAACAATTGTCTGCATTGGTGACGCGCATTTCCGATGGCACCTTGTCCAATAAAATGGCCAGACAAGTATTCGATCATCTATGGAAAGGCGAAACCGATGTGGACGCCATTATCGACAAGCACGGCTTAAAACAGGTTTCCGACTCTGGCGCTATCGAAGCCTTAGTGGATGAAGTCATTGCCAACTCGCCACAGCAGGTGGAAAACTACATTAAGGCGGACGAAGCCAAACGGCCCAAAATGATGGGCTATTTTGTCGGCCAAATTATGAAAGCATCCAAAGGCCAGGCCAATCCGCAACAGGTAAACCAGGTACTGGCGCAAAAACTGTCTGCACTGCTTTAGTAGCCACAGCCATTAAAAAAGCCCGGAGATTTTAAGCTGTTTATCTCCGGGCTTTTTTAATCATGTAAACCGTTTCTCGTTAGTTCGTCGCTTTCAAGTAGGCTTCAATTGTACTTTTAAAATCTTCATCACCGGGCATAGGCATATCGCCATTGACTAATTCGCCATTCGGCCCCAACAGCGCAAAGCGGGGCAGGCCGACAACATTTAATGCTGCAATTATTTGTGCGTCGAAACCTTGCTCATTAAATAACTGAACGCCTAACGGTTGCTCTTTATTCAGCGCGTCTATCCAGTCAGCTTTATCATCGTCCAGAGAAATGCCAACTACCACCAAATTATCGTAGTGATTTTCCGATTCAAATTTTTTCAAATGGGGAATTTGTGCAAGACAGGGTACGCACCAGGAAGCCCAAAAATCCACAAACACATAGTTGCCGCGAAAGTCCGAAAGGTTGTGTGTTTTGCCATCGCGATCAGGGAAGGAAAAGTCAATGGACTGTGCCTGAGTAAGGCAAGACCAGGACATCAAAAAACCAACCCATAAGACCCATTTCTTCACAGCAAACCTCCACAAAAAGTGGCGGCAGTCTGCCACAGCAGCCTGAATATGGCTGCTGCTTTCACACTTCTTCACACTGGCTTCTAGAATTCTTTATTCAAAGGAGGAGAGACCAAACAACCAAGGATAAACCTGTGCCCCCCGTTTTTGATCAGCCAAGGTTATTTACTCACAAGCACATCAACCTTACCCGGGGCTGATCCATTACTGCAAAAGTTTATCAAGCGAGTAATCATGGATGCAGAAATTGCCTGCCCCTTGCCCACCAACAGCGTGCCAGAAGAAGCAATAATGTCGCTGGCAACCACCATTCCCTCCACCAATTGTGCGACATTAATCTCTTTAACCACTTTCTCTGTTGAGACACTGACCACCTGTTCTAGCACCGCCAATATCTGAGGATCATACAAGTGACCGTTGGCCTTAATTTTGGAAAAAGCCTCCTCAGCAGACAGCCCCCGCGCTTCTCCGGATACCAAATCCATTACCGGTTTGAGCAGGCGAGCTCCCAAAGGTATTTGCTCTCCTGAAACGCCATCGCTGGGCAGCCCCGAACCATCGTAGGCCCTGTTCTGATAACGTATTGCCTGAGAAATTCCTTCCATACGGGGAATGTGATTAATCAGCTTGGCACCTACCTCTGGGTAGCCATCATATACCTGCTGCTCATCCTCACTCAGAGGTGAACCTTTGAGCGCGCGCTCAAGCACAGTATCTGACAAAGTGACCTTACCCACCTGCCCCAGCAATGCTGCCGCTTCCAGGTCCCAGGTTGATACTACACCCATTTTTTTGGCGCACTTGGCAACATAACCACTGATAACAGAGGCGTGACCAAAAATTTTCGGGCTTACCAGGGATAGTATCTCCACTAATGCATCGATACTTCCCTTTACCGTATTCTCCAAAAGCTCCTGCTCCATCTTGAGCAGTTTGTAATGATCCAATGCCGCATTGATCGCTTGCGCCATTTGATCAGGTGGGCAGGGTTTGTTCAAAAACCGATAAACATCGCTGGTATTGATAGCCGACACCGCAGTTTGTTGATCGGCGTTGCCAGTAAGCATTAACCGTACTGTATCGGGATAGCGTTCTTTTACTTGGCAAAGGAATTCAACGCCGTTCATCTCTGGCATATTCATATCAGACACTACGACTGGTGCAGGGCCCTCGGCCTCCATTAAGTCGAGAGCCTCTTTGCCACCAACGGCAGTCACCACTGTGAACTGCTTTCTTAGGGTACGCCGATAAGCCTGCAGAATGCTGGGCTCGTCATCGACAAACAGTATTTTTTCAGTCATCTTTACAATCTACCTGATCACAGAATTCTTCAGTCACGCGTACCCATTGGCGCAGTGTTTCCGCACCCACAACGGCACCCAGGTAATCCAGATCTAATCTGTCGTTCTCAAGTGTAATTTCGACACCTTCTCCACCTTCTCCATGAGCCGTTAACATAGCCCAAGAAAAGTGCAGCACAGCTAAGGGGGACATTTCTTCTATCTGGCTGTCTGCAGGGCACTGATGCCAGCGCACTGCTTCCACGACCGGAAATGGCATCGCCCAAATACCCAACAAATAGCTACCAATATGCGGCAATCTGGATTCATCATCGCCCAAACCGACCATCAGCGACGGATACACAAGGGCAATCAGCGCACCCAGATTACACATCATCCCAGCAATTTGCCCATGATCGATCGCCCTGGCGGACAAGTTACTTTCTTTGGCTATTTTCCCGCACAAAACGCCCACTCGCTGACTGTCACGATTGAGCCGCTCGATCTCCTCTACTCCGCTTTGGCCCGAACTAAAACAGGAAAATACACTGGTAGACAATGCCAAGTTTTTAAGAGTGTCCATGCCAAGTATGGAGGCTGCCTGGCTCGGCGATTCAATATGCCTTACCAACGCAAAAAATGCCGAGTTGACAATTTTTAGTATGCTAGCGGAGAGGCCGACATCTCTGGATATGATGTCTCCGACACGCTCCAAAGAAGAATCGTCCGAACAAGTTTCTCGCATCAGCTCATCGTAAACCACCGGCAAAGCCGGCAATGATCCAATGGAGCCCATTAGAGATTTTAATTCCCTCTCGCACAAGGATTCCTGCAAACGAAGTGCGCGGTTGATCGACTTGGTGATCCTGTCACTGTCTGCAGGCTTGGAAATAAACTGGTGGGTAGCGTGCAGGCTTTCGAGAATCATCTCTTCATTCGCATACCCCGAAAGCACAATCCTCAAGGTAGAAGGCGACAACTCTTTTACTTTTGCAAGTAACTCCCCACCATTCATATGAGGCATACGCATGTCACTGACGATGATATCGAAAGAATTATCATCCAATGACGACAGAAATTCATCGCCAGACAAAAAGAAACTCATTTGCCATTCTTTGCGATTACAACGCAACATTCTGCGCAAGCCATCCAAAACATTTTTATCGTCGTCTACAAAAGCAATCCGTTTCATTGCACTTCCTTTTTAATTACGCAGTTTTCGGTTGTGATACAGGCAAGAGAATACGGAAAGTAGTACCTTGGCCTGGCTCGCTATCTACTTCTATCTTGCCGTTGTGATTCTCAACAATCAGTCGATAAGCAATACTCAAACCTTGACCAGTGCCCTTACCCACTTCTTTGGTGGTAAAAAATTGATCGAAAATACGACTTTTGACCGACTCCGCCATACCGGCACCGTTATCACTAATTTCTATAGATACCTGTTCCCCACTTCCTCTGGTGCGAACGGTAATTAGCCCACCTAAATCATCGGGGTCATCAAATTTATCAACAATGGCATGCGCAGCATTAACAATCATGTTAAGCACTACCTGATTAACATCACCCACCACACATTCTACCAATGGAAGATTATCATCGAAGTCAGTCTCCAGTTTGGCAAAATATTTCCACTCTGATTTGGAAACAATAATAGTGCTCTGCAGTGCTCCATTAATATCGGCTAATTCCAAAGATTCACCTGGGTGAGAATAATCTTTCATGGCGCGAACAATGGTAGCTATTCGCTCCATACCACTTGCAGATTGAGACAGTGCTTGTGGAATTTCCTCAGCGAGATATTCCATATCCGCCTCATCCAATAGATCTTCTACTACTTTCTTGGTCGACTCTTCAGTGGATCTTCCAACCTCAGCTTCCATTTCTTTTATTAGGGTTATCAAATCCCCTGCCGATTCCTGAAGAAATACAAGATTGTCGGAAATAAACTGGGCCGGAGTATTAATTTCGTGAGCCACACCAGCGGCCAGCTGGCCAACCGATTCCATCTTTTGAGCGTGATTCAACTCTTCCTGAATCCGTTTCCTATCTTCTCCAGCCTTTTTAAATTCGTGAATATCAGACACCAAGCAAACGACGGATTTAACAGCACCATCTTCAACAATAGGCACTCCGACCTCCCTAACCCAGCGCTCATCTTCCAGTGACCTTATAATTCTATATTCCATATTAAATGGAGAATGCTCAGCAACGCCGTCATCAAAAGCGGTGCAAGTGGATTGCTGGTCATCTGGATGGATCTGCCGCCTCAAATCTTCTTGACTAGAAATTTTCCCTGAACTGCACCCCCAAATTTCTTCTGCTCCCCGGCTCATGTAAGCCACTGCATCATTCACTACATCGTATTCATAAACACAACCGTGCAAGTTATTGATAATAACGTTCAATCTTTCTCTGGATTCCTTTAATTCAACCAGATTTTTTTCCCGCTCTTTCTTTTCAGCCTGCAAATTATCTGTAGCGAGTTTCAAATTTTTTGTACGTTCTTCGACCATACTTTCTAGATTTTCATTTTGCACCAGAAGCTGGCTAGCTAAACGACTCGAATTTCTGGCCTGAAATATTCCATAAAAAAGAATGGTCAAAGCCACTACAGCAAAACTGTATCGGTACATTGATGAGCGCTCATCATGTTGCCTATACTCACTGTCCAATTTGTATTCGAACACGTCTAGCTGTTGCTCAAACTGGCTGGATAATGATACTTCCTCCCTGACTATCTGGCTGATCACAGACTCCCTGCCATTAATAATTTTGAAATGGCCGATGATAAATCCCAAAAATTCATCAATATCTTCAAAGGAGTTTCTGTGTCGCTCGCGTATGGTAGAAAGGCTAGCATTTAACACGTCATGGTCATCGTCAACCATTGCGTGAATAGCTTTCAAAGCATCCGCTTCCAATACGTCAAGATCTTCATTCAACGCCTGGTTGTCCGCATACATCTGACGAAGATCAGCTATGAGCTGAAAAACGATAAGCTGAGAATTTCTGAATACTGAAAAATTAGATTTAAACTCTTCAACAATCTGCATACGGCTAATAAGAGATACTTCCAATTCCTGAGAAGAAATATCTATTGTTTCTTTTCCGAACAACCAACTGCCAAAAGCAAGGCCCTCCTCACCTTCCGCTTGTTGGTACTGCTGCTCCTTCTTTGCCAGAGCAGACAGTAGCCGATTGAGTGTCGATGTTTTTTCCACCAAGCCATCGTAATCCACCACAAAACCACCACGAACCTCCAATAGTTTGGCGTGAAGTTCCTGCGATCTCAGTCTGATCTCTGAGACCAGACTCTTCTGGTGATCATAACTGGCGCTGTATTTATTGATGCTCAGAAGGGAAAAGCTCGCCAGTAATATAAAAAAGAAGCCAATAATCATCTTGGCATACACAGAAAGAGAAGCTGTTTTTTTCATTGTAAGTCCTCCCTGACTTCACCAGAGAGTGACCTTAAAAAAGCCTCAATCGCCTGCACTTGACTATCGCTTATGCCTCGCCCTAATTGATACCGAGCCATAGTCCGTATAGCTTCTGCTAACGTTTCCACGCTGCCATCGTGAAAGTAAGGCGCTGTTTTCGCCACATTGCGCAGCCCTGGCACTTTAAATTTAAATCGATCACTCTCTTTTCCTGTCACATTGAAACGCCCGTAATCCGCTTCTGTAACAGCACCCCTATCGCGAAAATAGTCCCCCATAATGCCGAACTGCTGAAACATATTGCCTCCAACATTTTGGCCTTGATGACAGGATACACACCCCATTTGTATAAACAGGCGATAACCCTCTTTGGCACGATCGGTGATAGCCGACTCTTCTCCCAGCAAGTAGCGATCAAAGGGAGAACCTGGTGTCACTAAAGCTTTTTCATACGATGCTATGGCACGGGCGATGTTTGTCGCCGTTATACCGTCTGGGTAGATATCCCGAAACTCTTCCACCCAATCCCGGTTCACCGACAATTTCTGGATCACCTCTTGCCATGAGCTGTTCATTTCCAAAGGGTTGTGTATAGGGCCTTCTGCCTGTTGCTCTAGCGTTTCTGCCCGACCATCCCAAAATTGAAATGCATTAAGGCTACTATTGAGTACGGTAGGAGCATTGATTGGCCCAATTTGACCACCCACACCAATTGAAAAGCGCAGATCATCATCACCACCACCATCAACCTTGTGACAGGAAGCACAGGAAACGCTGTTGTCACCGGACAGCTCTACACTGTGGAACAAACGCTTACCAAGCTGAACTGCGCCTTCATCCAAGTCGTGAGGGGTCAATATTGGCGTAATAGGCTCACTGATAGAAAGAGGTACGAACAGGAAGGAAAGACCGATATACAGGGACTTTTTTCCACAACACACCAAACGTTTCATTACCACTCTCCTTTGTGTAGCAAACTGCCGGTGATTGCCTTACGATTTCGTGGTCTTAGTTAAGAGCAGACTCTATTTGTATTATTTTTTTTACAACTGTCTCTACATCGGCAACCTAATCAATAACCTTTAGTTTTTCATGGTTATTCTTTCTCGAATAGCCTCCACTAAATAATCAAAGGCACTGCAATGTCATATCAACATCCTGGAATGCCAGGAGACAAAGACACTCTGTTAGCCATTATTGAGAGCCTTAACGACGGATTTGTAGTCTGTGATATGGATGGTCATTTCACACACTTCAACAAGGCTGCAGAAAGGATCCTTGGAGTTGGCGCTTCTTCCGGTGGCCCAGACAGCTGGAGCGATACATACGGCATATTCAAAACCGACCGCACAACACCATTCCCACCGGAAGAACTGCCACTGGCTCGCGCCATAGGTGGTGAAACAACCCATAACATCACTATGTGTATCCAAAAGCCTGGAGGAGCAACCCACTCGATCCTTCTTGAGGTCAGTGGCGCTCCAGTTATGTCCAGCCGTGGAGAGCAAATTGGCGCAGTGGTGGTATTCCGCGACATTGAAGAAAAAGCACAATTGCAGCAACAACTGTTGCAGGCGCAAAAACTGGAGGCTATCGGTCAGCTGGCAGCTGGCATCGCCCATGAAATCAATACGCCTGTGCAATTTGTGCACAACAACCTGGAGTTCCTGGAACGTTCTTTCAGTGAACTAATGGAACTGTTGCAACAGTTTCAAGCACTGCTACAAAGCGCGCCCGAAGCTCTGGCTTCAAAATTCAACCAACTGCTGGAAGAGGCCGACATGGAATTTTTGGCCGAAGAGATACCCGATTCTCTGCAGCAATCGTGCGGCGGCATGAAAGCCATTGCTGAGATAGTTTCTGCCATGAAAGGCTTTTCCCACCCAGGCAACAATAACCAGCAGCCCGTAGATATTAATTGCGCCATAGAAAATACGCTGATAGTCGTGCGCAATGAGTGCAAAGACAGCATTGATATTGAGACAGACCTGGATAGCAAACTCCCTAAAGTATTGGGCTTTCCAGCAGAGTTGAATCAGGTTTGGATCAATATCATCCTTAACGCTATGCAGGCGATTTCCGGGAAAAGTGAAGGCATGGAAAATTGTGAAGATCGCATCACCATCACCACCACTCGTAGCGAGAGCGACAAGGTATTGATCCGTATAGCAGACACTGGGCCGGGCATTCCCAGTGACATTCAACACAAAATCTTTGAGCCCTTTTTTACCACCAAGGGTGTGGGCAAAGGAACAGGCCAAGGCTTGGCCATTGCCCACTCAATTATTGTGGGCAAACATCATGGTTCTATTGAGGTGAACAGCGCCATTGGCAAAGGCACCACTTTTACTATAAAACTGCCGATCACGGAGGCACACCTTGGTTCGTAATTGATGATTTGATGTGTCAGGCCATCCAATAAAAACTGGCATCTGCTAACAGATGCCAGTTGTCACTACAGGCGGCACTCAATCGGAGGAATTAAGCGCTACCTTTATTCCGTGATGCCTCTAAACAAAATAATCAGCACCGCCACTGGCGCCACAAAACGGATAAAGAAACGCCAGGCCTGATAGACCAAAGGATTATGAATATCCAGTTCTTCGAAACTGGACTTGCGGCTAATAAACCAACCGGCAAAGATAGCGATAAACAATCCACCTAATGGCAACAACAAACGGCTGGAGAACGCATCCATCAGATCGCCAAATGTAAGATATAAGAACGAGCCTGGATCCTCTGGTTTGATAGCAAAAATATCTGAAAGCGTCCAAGTCATTTTGCCACTAAACGCCAAAATAGACAGCACACTAATAGCGGCAGTAATCAGGGTAATAATCACCGCGCTTTTCTGGCGGCTGGTATTTTTGCGCTCTTCCGCCCAGGAAATCAACGGCTCCAACAAACCCACCATGGAGGTAATAGCAGCCACCGACAACAACATAAAAAAGACAATGCTCACCCCGTAGCCGCCGGGCATTTGGGAGAACGCCACCGGTAGAGTTTTAAATATCAGACCAGGGCCACTCTGAGGATCAAGCCCATTGGCGAATACGGCGGGGAAGATCGCAAAGCCGGCGAGCAGCGCAACAAAGGTATCGGCCAAAACAATAATAAAGACCGACTTACTGATAGAAATGGATTTGGGCAGATAAGCGCCAAAGGTCATCATCCCGGCCATGCCCACGCCTACGGAGAAAAACGCCTGACCGATGGCCGCCAGCCACACCGCTCCGGTAATCTTGCTGAAGTCCGCGCTAAACAGGTAATCCACCGCTTCGGGAAAACCACCGGCAAACATGTGGTAAATCACCAGCACCACCAACAGCAGGAACAGGGTGGGCATCATCACCTTGACGGCTTTCTCAATACCATCCTGTACACCCCGGTAAATAATAAACCCGGTGACCCCAAGGGCAATGGCCGTCCACAACAACATACCCGGCACGTCCTGCACCGTGGCATTAAAGGTCGATTCGGCAACAGAGGCATCTATGCCCACAAAACCGGTATTCAGGGCTTTCCAGAAATAACTCAGCACCCAGCCGGCAATCACACAATAAAACACCTGGATGGTCAGAGCGGTAAGCAGGTTCATACCACCGGCGGCACCCCACACCTTGCTGGTGCCTTCCTGCTCGGCAACCGCCGCCATTGAAGCCGGCGGCGACAGCTTGCCACGTCGACCGATCATCACTTCCGCCATCAAGATCGGTACGCCAATGGCAAAAGCGCAAACCAAATACACCAGTACAAAAGCGGCGCCGCCATTTTCACCGGTCATATAAGGAAAGCGCCAGATATTACCCAGGCCAACGGCGAAGCCCACCGACGCCATCAAGAAACCAAAACGGGATGACCAGTTTTCGTGTTGCCCTGCAACCGCCGCCATCGCAAAACCCTCTAATTATTGTTGTCTAAGTACCCATTAATTCGGCCACTTTATCAGCTATAACAAAGCGAAACAAAGCACTGCCACCAACCCTCAGCCGGCGATGGTACAATCCGTCGCCGTTGTCTTTGTTGAAGGAAACTCTTATGTCCAGCCGTACGGACGACCTGCGTATTCGTCACAGCCAGCCGCTGTTGGCGCCGGCCATTCTCAGTAGTGAACTGCCGGTGCCCGCCAGTAGCGCCCAGTTGATTGCCCAATCGCGCACTACCATCGAAAATATTCTGAGCGGTAAAGATAAACGTCTGCTGGTGATGGTTGGCCCCTGCTCCATTCACGACCCGGCAGCGGCCATGGACTACGCCCGCCAGCTCAAGGAAGCCTCTGAAAAGTACAGCGACAAGTTATTTATTGTGTTGCGGGTGTATTTTGAAAAGCCCCGTACCGTGGTGGGCTGGAAAGGGCTGATTAATGACCCGGACCTGGACGGCAGCTTCCAAATCAACAAAGGCTTGAAAATCGCCCGCCAGCTGCTGCTGGATGTGGCGGAGTTGGGCTTGCCCGCTGCTTCGGAATTTCTGGATACGACGATTGGCCAATACTACGCCGACCTGGTGAGCTTTGCCGCCATCGGCGCGCGTACGGTGGAGAGCCAGATACACCGGGAACTGGCCTCTGGCTTGTCCATGCCAGTAGGATTTAAAAACCGCACCGACGGCGACATGCAAGTAGCGGTAGACGCCATCCGTTCTGCCAGCCACTCACACTGGTTTCCGTCACTCACCAAAGAGGGCTCCCCCGCCATTCTGGAAACCAGCGGCAACCCGCACTGTTATCTGATTCTGCGCGGCGGCAATGTTAGCGGGCCGAATTACAACGCCGAATCCGTAAACACCGCCAAAGCCGTATTGGAAAAAGGCGGCATTACCAGCAACCTGATTATTGATTGCAGCCATGGCAACAGCCTTAAAAATCCGGAAAACCAGCCACTGGTGGCAGAAGATATCGCCCAGCAAAGGGAAGCCGGAGAAACCGCCATTCGCGGGTTAATGCTGGAGAGCCATCTGGTGGGCGGCAACCAAAAACAAGTGACCGGTGAACCCTTAACGTATGGGCAGAGTATTACTGACGGCTGCCTGTCATTGGCAAATACCCTGCCCGTACTGGAACGACTGGCGGCAACGGTGCGCTGATGTTGTCACTGCTCAAACCCAAACCAGTTATCGACGACGACAGTGTTAGCTGGCTGTTGGATTGCTTTCACTGGGCCATCAGTGAGTACGACCGACAGGCCTTTCAGGAGTGTCCGCTGGTGCTGCCCAGCAATGATTTTTTCCCGGATCGGGTCAACAGCGTCCATGGTATGGCCCAGGCCATTTTTAGCCGGGTGACTCAGTACGCCGGGCTCAACCACTGGCCGTTTATTTTGGTCAGCCCGGAAAATTTTATTCCTGCACCGGTGCCGCGGCTATCGCTGGATACTCATCAGCGCGGTGATATTCAGGCTGCCAGTGACCCACACAGCCCCCAGTTAATCATCAGCTATCAGCCCCAGCAAACCAAACAGCCTCAGGCCATGGCAGCCAGTTTTAGTCATTTGGTGGCACAACACCTGGTGTACCAATCCGGGCAAACACCCCCAGGAGGCAATGATTACTTGTCACAGGCGACGGAAGTAGTGGCTATTTTTATGGGCTTTGGCTTGTTAATCACCAACTCCGCATACCAATTTCGCACCGGTTGCGGCAGCTGTTACGACCCGGCGGCCAATCGCAATGCGGTATTGTCTGAGCGGGAATCGCTGGTAGCCCTGGCCATCTTCTGCCATTTGAAAGGCATCGATAACCGCCACCTGTTCCAACATCTAAAAGGTCATCTCAAAGGCACTTATAAGCGTGCGCAAAAGCAATTGCAGTCATACCACAGCGAATTGGCGCAACTCAAACAGTTCGCAAAAGGGGAGTAACCAAGCATGCGCACCTTTGTTGTCCGTGCCCGCGCCGCACCCACCAACAGCCAAAAATTGTTGGCCGGTGTCGGCGGCGATGCTCACAGTGAAATTCTGGCGCACACTTTGATGAACGGCATTTTTGTGGCGCAATCTCACCGCAAAGATGTCAGGGTTCATCTGGTATTGGAAAGCACCCAGGATTTCTCCCGCACTATCAGTTTTGTGGCAGATAAACTGGAAAATATCGGTGGCTTTCACGAGCAAGCGTTGCTAGCCAAAGTTGTGGCTGCACTGGATGCGTCACAGGGTATGGGCAAAGAACAGCAAAAAACGGTTGAGCCGGGAATTACCGTACGCACTCTGAGTTTTGAAAAACTGGTGCAACAGCTTTCGGAAAATCATCAGCTCTATGTCATGGATAAAAAAGGAGAAGACATCGGTGACACAACTTTTGGCGACAACCCGTGCTTTTTACTCACCGACCATATTCCCATGCCGAAAAAAAGCTTTAACAGCCTGAAGCGTTTGGGAGCGGAGAAAATCAGCTTGGGCAATACCATGTTGTTTGCTTCCCAGTGTGTGACCTTGATTCATCACTATCTGGATAGCCAATAGCCTCAAAGGCGATCAAAGGAAAACGGCAACACCTCACCAATATTGTTTTTACTCAAAACAGCCATTAGCAAACGATCCACCCCCAACGCCACACCGGCACACTCAGGCAAGCCGCTTTGTAGGGCCGCCAACAGTTTGGTATCGGCCTGAACCACTTTTTTACCGGCCGTTTGCCGCTGCTCGCAATCCCATTCAAATCGTTGTGTTTGCTCTTGAGCATCGACCAATTCCCAATAGCCATTAGCCAGCTCCATACGGTGTAAAAACGCTTCGAAGCGGCGGGCTACCCGGCGGCCATTTTCATCTTCCGCAATACGCGCCAACGCCGCCTGGCACTCGGGGTAATCGTATACCAGTACCAAGCCGTCAGGCAGGTTGGGCTCAACCAGCAAACTGAATATTAAATCCAGGCAAGTAGCACGAGGCTCATTAAATGCGTCACAACCCGCAACTTGCGCTGCAACAGTTTGCAGCTGGGACAATTCACCACGGTGAGGGTCGATACCAATGTGCTCGTAAAACAGCTCACCATAAGACGCTTTTTGTATCGCTAAAGGCTCTGGGTACAGCGCACCGACAAGCTCCGCCACCTCATCCATCAAACGATGGTCATCCCAACCCAGCCGGTACCATTCCAACAGAGTAAATTCTGGATTGTGGCGGCCGCCGGCTTCACCATCGCGAAAGGCTTTGCCCAGACAATAAATATCACCACTGCCCGCCGCCAGCAGGCGCTTCATAAAATACTCTGGGGACGATTGCAGAAAATAGCTGCCGCCGTTGCAACGGGCTTCGACGCTGTCAATATGAAGATCAGTCACTGCACGGGCACCCAGCACCGGCACATCCACCTCATAGGCGCTGCGGGCGTTAAAAAAATCTCGAATTTTTGCCAGCAGATGGGCGCGAGTACGCAGGGTGTCGATGGATGCAGACGGTTGCCAGTTCATAGGTAGGAAAAAGCTACTGGCCACAGGCTACGAGCAGCCCGAAGCCCGAAGCCCGAAGCCCGAAGCCCGAAGCCCGAAGCCAAAAGTATTAATCTGCCTTGGCCCTGCCCTGATACTCTCCAGTCCGAGTATCCACCTTCACCACCTCACCGATGTTCAAAAACAGCGGTACTTTTACCACTGCGCCGGTGCTGAGAGTCGCGGGTTTGTTGCCGCCTTGGGCAGTATCACCACGCAGGCCTGGATCGGTTTCAACAATTTCCAGCTCAACGTGGTTAGGGGGTGTTACAGACAGGGGCGCGCCGTTGTACAAGGTAACAATGCAGGTATCCTGCTCTTTCAGCCACTGAGCCGCATCGCCCACAGCTTTTTCATCCGCCTGGTACTGTTCGAAGGTGTTGGGCTCCATAAAGTGCCACATCTCACCGTCGTTATAGAGGTACTGCATGTCGGTATCCATCACATCGGCACCTTCCAGCTGTTCACCGGATTTAAAGGTGCGTTCCCACACCCGGCCGGTTTTCAGGTTGCGCAGTTTCACCCGATTAAACGCCTGGCCCTTACCAGGCTTAACGAATTCGTTTTCCACGATGGAACAGGGGTCGCCGTCTAACATAACTTTCAGACCGCTGCGGAATTCGTTGGTAGAATAGTTTGCCATTGTTGCCTCTATGTACTGGTTACTTACTGTACTGGTTATTTGAAAGCCGCCTATGATACCTCGAACTCAGCTTGTATTGGAGCCCACCCCCTGGCAACAGGAGCTGTCCAATTGCATCACCGACCCGGAACAACTGTTCCGGCTATTGGAACTGCCACCTCACCAAATGGAAGCCGCTCTCGCCGCCTGCCGTGACTTCCCCCTGCGTGTGCCCCAACCCTACCTGCAGCGCATTGCCAAAGGCGATCTCAACGACCCCTTGCTCAAACAGGTTTTACCGCTTGGCAACGAGTTGATTGCCGCCCCCGGTTACAACCGCGACCCGGTGGGTGAAAGCGAAACTAACCCGGCATCAGGGCTGATTCACAAATACCGTGGTCGAGTGTTGCTGATTATCAGCCCGGCCTGTGCGATTAATTGCCGCTACTGCTTTCGTCGTCATTTCCCCTACAGCGACAACAAACCCAGCCGGGCGCAATGGCAACAGGCGCTGGATTACATCGCCGGTGATACATCCATAGAGGAAGTGATCTACAGCGGCGGCGACCCATTGGCTGCATCAGACCGGCAACTGGCCTGGCTCACCGAACAAGTGGCGGCCATCGCCCACGTAAAACGAATCCGGGTGCACACCCGCTTGCCGGTGGTTATTCCTCAACGAATCACCGAAGAGTGCCTGGATTGGCTGACCAACAGCCGCCTGCAACCGGTGATGGTGATTCACAGCAACCACAGCAACGAAATAGACGACGCCGTCGCCAGCGCTATGACCAAGCTGAGGGAAGCTGGCGTGACCTTGCTGAACCAAACCGTGCTGCTGCGCGGCATCAACGACAACAGCGACACCTTGGCAGCACTCAGCGAACGCTTATTCCAAGCCGGTGTGCTGCCCTACTACCTTCATGTACTGGATAAAGTGCAAGGCGCCGCCCACTTTGACGTACCAGAAGCCAATGCCCAACAGCTGGCCGCCGCATTGCTCAGCCGCCTACCCGGCTATCTGGTACCTAAATTGGTACGCGAAGATGCGGGCTTTACCTCAAAAACACCACTGCAACCGTTGTTATAGTTAAGGGCACTTGTGATAAACAACCAGCACAGCAATGTGCCGCCGCCAGCAAAAACGGCGCGGGCCCGAATAATAAAGAAGCACCGCGCAGCATCACCAGATTTTGCAGTGCCACACAATCAAATACACAGGGCATTTATTTCATTGCCCGGCGAATAGTGCCTTTGGCGGCGGGGAACCGCTATACTGGCCATAAAAAGGCTTGTCGCAACAAGGAGCGCGCTTGGATACGCCCCAACACGATGAACAGTTGATCGCCCTGTGTCGGCGCCTCTCCGGCCCGGCGCAATCCCTTGATCACCTCTCCCTGTGCGACCATAACCCAGACATTATGGCGCTGTTTATCGAGCGCCTGGACGGCGACGACCCGGCGCGCATCAGCAGCACACTCTACGGTTTAGTCAAAGAATTACCCGCCCTCAATGTGCCGGCACTGCAAAAACTGGCGCTGCTGAATTTGACCTACCCGCTGGTGATTGAGTGTGCCGATCAGTTAAGCCGCACTCGCCTGACACCAAAAACCGCCAAGAATATTGCCCTCTCCCAAGCACTGCTGAAGCACTTGGCCGCCGGCTTTCGTACCGTGGTATCCGGTATTGGCCAGGAAAATTACGACAACCTGCCAGAGCCTCAGCTGATACAAGCCATAGCCCATGCCATAGAAGTGGCGGGCATCATGTACCTGCGTGCACTGCAATTTTATCTGGACACACCCCCTCAATTTTGGGCCGATGTGCACCTGCTTTACCGCATTGCCGAACACTGCAGCATCCCCAAAAAGCAACGTGAACACCACGGCGAAGGCAGCTTTACGGTTCGTTGCGATTACATGCGCCTGCTGTTGGTTGCCAGCAGCAACCCCGGCCAATTTCCCGCCAGCGACCTGAAACGAATTTTCAACGGCCTGCCCAGCTGGGTGGATACCGTGCAGTTTCAGGATGATATCGAAGGCAACAGCGTGTTTGTGGTAGATACCGACGATGACCTGCCACCCTTTTACCGCTCCCAATTGGACGATGCCTCCAGCACCGGGTTGCGCGCGCTGAATCTGGATCGGTTGGTCAACTACCTGGAAGGCAAGCTCTACAACAACCCGGATGCGGCGCTGATCGATAATTTTGCCCGTCGCCTGGTGACCAACCTCAGCCAGGCGTGGAGCATCGAAAGCGCCAGACAATCGGAAAGGAACAGCGACGACGCCCAATCGGTTGAATTGGTGTACGGCCTTTCCTACAGCCATACCGCCCTCGCAGAGGCGAACTTTGAGCAGTTTCTGCGCAGCTTGAGCTCGCAGGAAGAAGCCACCCCGGAAAAATTTCAGCTGCAGCCCCAAGGCGAATCACGGGGCAAGCGGGTAGCCAGCCATCAAAATGATGTTTGGCGTAACGCACCGGATGTGGCCCGCCAGAAAAACACCGCCTTACCCAGCGCCAGTGCCATGAGCCTGTCTGGTGCCGCACAGTCGAACGAAGCGGAAGAACAACGCAACCACCTGTACGCCACTCTGGTTAATCGCAGCCCTCAGGGCGCCTGCCTTGGCTTTGCCAAAGGCGAGCACCCCAAAGTCATGCCCGGAGAAGTGGTGTGCTGCCGCTATGAGGAAGATCAGCCCTGGCAATTGGGCCTGGTGCGCTGGAAGCGCATTACCCCCGGCTTGCAAATGCAACTGGGCATTGAATTGCTGGCCATGAAGCCGCACCCCAGGGCTGCGCGCATTCTTCGGGAAAATAAGGCCGCCGGGCCCTACCTGCCCGCATTGCTATTAAGCGCCACTCAAGGGGCCATCCAGCCACCCCAGGTGCTGCTGCCAGTTATGCCTTTCAAGCAGGGAGATCGGGTGCATTTACTGGGGGGCAAACGCGGCGCAGTCGCCACATTGTCGGTGCCCATCGATGCCACCAGCCACGTCAGTCGATTTACTTTGGAAGACACTGGGCGCCAGGAATCGTGATTTGTAAAGAAACCCACAACAACGTCCGATATCTATTAGCCAACCATTTAATGCAGTAACGGTTACCCCTGTATGCAATCACAAGACAACACCCTGAAAACCCTGTTTATTCACGACCATGTGGACGAGGCAGACCGCATGGCCAGTTTGCTGCGCAACGCGGGCTACAAGGTATCCCCCAAGCACGTGGAATCGGAAGGTGAATTGCCACAACTGCTGCAAAACAACCACTGGGATTTGATTCTCGCCCAGTACGAGTGCACTAACATCAGCATGCAGGCGATTTTTCACAACACCCGTCGCCTTAACCGGGACATTCCCGTTGTTACCATCACCGAACAGCCGGATACCGCTCGCCTGGAAGGGTTACGCCTGGGGGCGTCGGATGTGGTTACCGTGGACGATGACCAACACCTGTTGCTGGTGGTGTCCCGAGCACTGTACAACCTGGGCCAACGGCGGCGTCTGCGCCACTGGAAACGGCGCTACTCCGAGGCAGAAACCCGCTGCCAGCAATTGCTGGACAACTCCCGGGACGCGATTGCCATCATCAAGGAAGGCACTTACATGTACAGCAACGACAGCTACGCTCAGCTGTTCGGCTACATGGACAAAGACGAAATGCTGTGTCTGCCGGTGATCGACACCATCGCCCCCAAAGATCAGGAACAAATCAAAGCCCTGCTAAAAACCCAGTACAGTGATGAAACCTGGGAGAGCAGTGAACGTTATTTTCAAGGTATGCGCAGCGATGATTTACCCATCGACCTGACTGTGCAGGTATCGCAAATCGAGTATGAAGACGAACCTGCGCTGCAGTTTTGCATCAACCACAGCTTTTTCAACGTGGGTGGCCAGCCGATTCCGGCGGCACACAACGCCCCTGCTCCGGCGCAAGAACCCAGCACCGGAGGCGGTTACACCGAAATTCGCCTGCACAAGCTGATCGAGCACATCAACGGCGCCATACGCCGGGCAGCGCAAATGAGCAAAGACTCATTGCTGATGCTGATCAAACTGGATCAGTTCGATACCCTGCGGGAAGAAAACGGCATCAAGCTGACGGAAGACCTGCTCCACACCGTGGCCGAGCTAGTGGAAAAACACACCCCCGATCAGCACACCCTGAGCCGCTTCCAGGAAGACAGCTTTATCATGCTGCTGCCCGCTACAGATGCCGACAACGGCCTGCGACTGGGGGAAAGCCTGTGCAGCGAGCTGGCCCAGGAAATCATCACTATTGGCCAACAAACCTTCGCGGCCACTCTGAGCATTGGCATCACCGTCATCTCTGAAACTGTCACCACCGTGGAAAGCGCCATTGGCCGCTGTGCAGACGCCATTGGCAAACTGCGCGACGAACAAGGCAGTGCCAATATGGGCAACGGTGCCCGGCTGTACGAACTGGAATTTTCACCCTCCATCGAGGAGATTGGTGCCAATACCGAAACCATGGGCCGCCGTCTGTTGGGCAACGAACAATACGAACTGTTGTTCCAGCCCATTATCAACCTGCACGGTGCGGGCGAACCGTTTTATGAAGTGCTGATTCACATCCGCCCGGAAGCCAACCCCAAAAACTACCCGGTGGACTTTATTTCCCAGATATTCAAAACCGACGCCGGTTCGGATATTGACCGCTGGGTGATTCGCCAGGCGCTGACCGAACTGCGGGAAAAACAGGTCGCCATCCCGGAAACACGCCTGTTTATCAACCTCAGCCGCGCCACCTTTTGCGACCCCGGATTTATCGCCTGGATCAAAGACGCCATCGCTCAGGCGGGCATCGCCACCGCCTCGCTGATCTTTCAGCTGCGGGAACTGGATATTGGTCGCTACCTCAACCAGGCCACCGAAGTGTGCCAGGCGCTGCGCGAACTGGGCAGCCAGGTTTCCCTGTCTCACTTTGGCCTGTCTCTCGACCCGATGACCATGCTGGAACGGCTGTCGGTGGATTACGTGAAACTGGATCGCATGTTGGTGGACAAAGCCCAGGAGGGCGAGGGCGGCCAGGAAGCCATTGAAGAAACCATCAACCAACTGCGCGCCGGAGAAGAACGCATCATCGTGCCCTTTATCGAAAACCCGGCGATGATGCCCACCCTGTGGAAAATGGGCGTTCACTACATCCAGGGGCACTACCTGCAAGCCCCGCAACCCCATATGAATTACGATTTTACTGGGGAACAGTAACTCGGCTACGGATTACGACCGTCATTATCCCCCTGCCGTCATTCCCGCACAGGCGGGAATCCAGAAGCCACTATATTCCGAGGCCTCAGCGCCATAACAGCTATGGATCCCCACCTGCGCGGGGATGACGATCGCCTTATCCGTGACCCGCGGCAAGCAGCTCTATGCTTGTCTATACTCATAACCACCTTCCACACAGAAGACCAGACTATGAAACCGATCTATCGCCCTTTACTGGCGGTGGTATTGTTGTTTTTGCCGTCTGCCTGCAGTCAGGATTCGTCCCGAGGTAACGACACCACCACCGTAAAAACCGCAGATGCGCCCAACCCAAATGAAGCACAACTCTACCAGGGGTTTGGCAACTACCAACGGGTGATCAGCACCCAATCTGAGCAGTGCCAACGCTGGTTTAACCAGGGCATGCAACTGCTCTACGGTTTTAACCACGACGAAGCCATCCGCTCCTTTGAAGCGGCAGCCCAATCAGATCCCACTCACCCCATGCCCCACTGGGGCATTGCCTATGCCAACGGCATTAACATCAACGACCCTGAAATGACCGAGCAACGCTCTTTGGCAGCACGAGCCGCTGCGGATCAAGCCATGGCATTAATCGACAACGCCTCGGCGGTGGAAAAAGCCTTAATTACCGCGGTGGATGTGCGCTACACCCTGCCCATTCCGGAGGATCGCACGCCTCTGGATCAGGCTTATGCCGACGCCATGGGCAAAGCCAACCAGCAATTCCCCGGTGACAATGACGTCGCGGCACTGTACGCGGAATCCCTGATGAACCTGCAACCCTGGGATTACTGGGACAGACAGGGCAACCCCAAAGGCCGCATCAACGAAGTCATCGCAACCCTGGAAACCGTATTGGCACAAGACCCCAATCACCCCGGCGCCAGCCATTTCTACATTCATGCGGTAGAAGCCTCTACCAATCCAGACCGGGCAATACCTGCAGCTGACACCCTGCGATCACTGGTACCTGGCTCAGGACACTTGGTGCATATGCCATCCCATATTTACATTCGGGTGGGCCGCTACGCCGATGCGGTGGATTCCAATGCCGCTGCCGTGGGAGCAGACCGAGCCTATTTTTCCCGTGCTCCAGAACCGCAGATGTACGCCATCTACTACGCACACAATCTGCACTTTCTGGCTTACGCGGCGATGATGTCTGGCCGTTACCAAGACGCCATCACCGCCGCTCGCGCACTGGAAGCGGAAATGCCTGAGCAGCCACTGCGGGAATTCGCCGGCTTGATCGAAGGCATTATGCCCACCACGTTTCATGTGCTGATTCGCTTTGGGAAATGGGAGCAGGTGCTGGAGGAGCCCGACTATCCGGAGTATCGGCTGGTCAGCCGGGCGGTGCGCCGCTACGCCCGCTCCATCGCCTATTCCGCTCTCGGCCAAACCAGCCTGGCGCGGGAAGAAATGGCTGCTTTCAATGACGCCAGCGCAAAAATACCCAGCGAGTGGCACATTTTTAACAACCCGGTTGGCAAAGTGTTGCCCATTGCCAAAACCATGATTGAAGGCGAACTGCTGTTTCGCGAAGGCAAACGGGAACAGGCCTACCAACTGTTGCGAGAAGGCATAGCTGTCGAAGACTCCCTGGTGTACGACGAGCCGCCAGGCTGGATGCTGCCAGTACGCCACGCGTTAGGCGCGCTATTAATGGCCGATGGACGCTTTGCAGAAGCCGAAAGCGTGTACCGCGAAGACCTGGAGCACAACCGCAATAACGGCTGGGCACTGCTCGGCTTGCGCCAGGCGCTGGCGGCACAAATGAAAGAAACGGAAGCCAATCAGATTGGCAAACGCTTTTACAGCGCGTGGGCCAAAGCAGACACCCACCCCAACTCCTCTTGCTACTGCGAACCGGGGGTAGATCCAGCACGGTAAGATATTTCCTACAAAAAAATCCGTTTTTTGCCAATAGTCTCACCGGGGCCACTGTGGAATTATAGACCCATCGCAGGAAGCGTAAGGACTTAAGGATTAGCAGCCAGGGAGGTTGCCGGATAGGAAAAGGAATCCACAAGGACGACTGTTAAGGATAACAAACCATCGACGGCCACCCGCAAGGGTGGCCGTTTTAGGTTATGGCGTTTGGTGACCAAATTCGTGCGCGCATTACTGTGCGACAGTATCTCCACACCGCCATGCCCGCGCAGGCGGGCATTCAGACACATCAGTGTTTCAAGCTTTAGTCTCGCATTCAGCATGGATCTCCGCCTACGCGGAGATGACAGCATATTTAAGCTTTTCAGCGGTTAATTCACCAACGGCAGGTTGGAATAACGCTCGCCGTAATCCAACATCTGTTGGGTAAAGTCGTCTGGGTATTCCACTTTGATGTCAGCTATCTCATGATCCTGTATCACCGGCACCAGGCGCGGGTTGATAAAACCGCCATAGGGAGCAATATTCAGCTCTTCGGAACGCGCCAGCACCTCGCTGTGAAGGCTCTCATCTACCTGTACGCCGTAGGTTTCTATCAAGTTGCGGCCCGCGTCGTAATCCCCTTCGGATTTGATGCGCTGAATTTCATTGAGCAACTGGCCGAACAAAGTGCGCAGCTTGTCGTAGTCGTTGACCACAAAGTAGGTTTTGCCATCCACCACTTTGCGCTCTACCACCTTGTCGGCAGCGCCTTTTTCAAGCACCCAGGAAGACACCATGTGGCGATTGCGCATATGGGCCTGCTCAATAATGGCACCGGGTTCCAAACGGCGAAGCTGTAACATCAAGCCATTGCGGATGTAATTTTCGTAAGCGGCTTTACCTACTTCCATACTGTCCAGCACACCGATTTCCACCAGCTTGGGATCGGTTATGTAATACAGCGCTACCAGATCGGCACGAGCCTCTTCCAGCGCAGACGCGTAGTTTTTCAAGGTTTCCTTGGGCGTACCCACACCGGGGTTTAGCTTGCCCGATGCGTGACCAATAACTTCGTGCAGGCTGGTCATCAATTTGCCCGCCCGGCGGCCATGGGTCTTGGCACGTTTTACTTCGTCCTCGCTAAAACTGAATTCCTCCAGCAGCCCCTTGCCTTTGCCCTCGTCGTAAGCGGCAACAATATTGCCCAAGCTCACGGACTTGGAGCCGTGCTTGGCGCGAATCCAGTTGGCGTTGGGCAGGTTGACGCCGATGGGGGTAGAGGGCGACGCATCCCCCGCTTCGCCCGCTACAGACACCACCTTGTAGGAAATACCCACTACGTTTTCTTTTTTGTGGGCGGCGTCGATGGGCGACTGATCCTCAAACCACTGGGCATTGTTCGCCACTACTGCCATTTGCTCAGAGGCGGCGAAGTCGTTGACTTCGACAATATTTTCGAACGACCCGCGGTAGCCCATGGGGTCGTTGTACACCTCGATAAACGAGTGAATGTAATCGATATCCCCCTCGGTGGCCCCAGCCCAGGCGATGTTGTAGGCGTCCCAGGTTTTCAGGTCACCGGTGCGGTAGTACTCAATCAGCAACTTCAACGCGTCTGCCTGAGCGGGGTTTTCCGCCACCGTCACCGCTTTTTCCAACCAGGGAATAATTTTGGCAATGGCCTCCCCGTACATTCCATTCAGGTGCCAAACTTTTTCTTCCAACTCACCGTTGGCATTGCGCACCAGTTTCGAATTCAAACCATAAGAAATCGGCTCGGGGTCGGCTTTATCAATTTTGGCGGCGTAATATGCCTCCGCTTCTGCCTGGGTAATATCCGGGCCATAAAAGTTGGTGGCTGAAGCCAGCAGCAAATCCTTGCTGGGGTCCAGGCTCACTTTTTTGGCGTCTACCGCCGGGTCGAACATCGCGGTTAACACCCCATCATTGAGCGAGGCTCCGCTTTCCTGCAGCAGCTGCACAAAGTAATCGCGGCTGAACTCGGGAATAAACTTATCCATGGAGTAGTGGTGGTGAATGCCATTGGAGAACCACACCCGCTTGGTGTAGGTCATAAAAGCCTGCCACTCCGCAGCGGATTTATCACCGTTGTAATTGCGCACAATGGCTTCCAGAGCATGGCGAATGGCCAGGTTGTGGCGGTAATTTTGGTCCCAGAAAATATCCCGGCCTTCATAACCCGCCTGGGTCAGGTAATAGGCGAGTTTTTTCTGCTGCAGGCTCAGACGATCCCAGTCGGGAATCTGGTAACGCAGAATTTTCAGGTCGGCAAACTGCTCGGTCTGCCACACAAATGCTTGTTCAGCCTGAGCCTGCTCACTGGCAGGCTGGGCAGTCGCCGGTGCCGACTGTTGAGTTTGAGATGCGTCGCAACCTACCAGGGCGACCGCTGCCGCCAAAGACAAAATTTTCAAGTTTTTCATAAGGCTATCGTTTTATTGCTCTAAGAATGACGGGCCATTGTAGGTAGCCGAGCCCAGCTGGGCAAAGCCATCTGGGCAACTCGGCAGGGATTGCTACGTAAGGAATTATTGACAGTTTCACCACCGCAAACCCCCTCGATAAAACAAACCTATCTGCAAAATAAACAAAATCGATTTCATTTATGGATGGCGGAAACCAATACTTTCATCACGCGCTGTTCCACACCAAATTGCGGTATTTATGAATAAACAGGAGGTAGTCCCCATGTTAATGAAGATGAAACCCTTGGCCCTCGCCCTGGCGGTAGCCCTAACCCCATTGGCGGCCATCAACACGGCTGAGGCAGACGGTCACCACTCTGGAAAACCCAAGTCCAACCAATTCTGGTGGCCCAACCAAGTCGACCTGAG
This sequence comes from bacterium SCSIO 12696, assembly GCA_024397955.1. Classification (NCBI taxonomy): domain Bacteria; species bacterium SCSIO 12696. Next base: position 2,496,904 of record CP073744.1, on the reverse strand, counting down.
CCCTCTGCGCCAACACGGTATTGAATCCAATCCGTTCGGCGACCAGTTTAACTACGCCGAAGCCTTTAAACAGCTCGACCTGAACGAGGTGAAGTCCGACATCGAAAAACTGATGACCGAATCCCAGGACTGGTGGCCCGCTGACTACGGCCACTACGGCCCGTTCTTTATTCGCATGGCCTGGCACAGCGCCGGTGTATACCGTGTGGCCGATGGCCGCGGTGGTGCCGCCGGTGGCCAACAGCGCTTTGAGCCGCTGAACAGCTGGCCCGACAACGCAAACCTGGACAAAGCCCGCCGCCTGCTGTGGCCCATCAAGAAAAAGTACGGCCGCAATCTGTCCTGGGCCGACCTGATGGTACTCACCGGCAACGTAGCACTGGAATCCATGGGCTTTAAAACCTTCGGTTTTGCCGGTGGCCGCGAAGACGACTGGGAAGCCGACCTGGTGTACTGGGGCCCGGAAAATGAATTCCTCGCTGAAAAACGTTACACCGGCGACCGCAAGCTGGAAAAACCCCTGGCCGCCGTACAAATGGGCCTGATTTACGTCAACCCGGAAGGCCCCAACGGTGTGCCCGACCCACAACTGTCGGCCAACGACATTCGCGAAACCTTTGGCCGCATGGCCATGAACGACGAAGAAACCGTGGCCCTGATTGCCGGTGGCCATACCTTTGGTAAAGCCCACGGTGCCGCCAAGCCCGAAGGCAAAGTCGGCCCCGAACCCGCCGCTGCCGGTATTGAAGAACAAGGCTTTGGCTGGACCAGCAGCCACAAAAGCGGCAACGCCGAACACACCATCACCAGTGGCCTGGAAGGTGCGTGGACGGTAAACCCCACCAAATGGACTCACAACTTCCTGCAAAACCTGTTTGGCTTTGAGTGGGAAAAAACCCGCAGCCCCGCCGGTGCTATCCAATGGGTACCTGTAGACGGCCAGGCATCCACTCTGGTACCCGATGCCCACATTCCCGGCAAGCGTCACGCGCCTATCATGCTCACCAGTGACCTGGCGCTGAAGGTGGACCCAAGCTACCGCAAGATTTCCAAGCGCTTTTTGGACAACCCGGAAGAATTTGAACTGGCCTTTGCCAAAGCCTGGTTCAAACTCACCCACCGCGACATGGGCCCCCGCGCCCGCTACCTGGGCAGCGACGTGCCCGGCGAAGCCCTGCTGTGGCAAGACCCGGTACCGGCAGTTGACCACGCTCTGGTGAACGCCAGCGATGTGAAAAAACTGAAGGCCAAAGTACTGAAATCCGGCGTTAGCGTACCGGCGCTGGTAAGAACCGCCTGGGCCTCTGCCGCCAGCTTCCGTGGCACCGACCTGCGCGGTGGCGCCAACGGCGCACGCATTCGCCTGGCTCCACAAAAAGACTGGGCGGCCAATAACCCGGCGGAATTAGAAACCGTGCTAGCCAAGCTGGAGAAAATCCAGAGTGACTTCAACCGCAAATCCAAGAGCCGCAAAATCTCTCTGGCGGATATGATTGTGCTGGCTGGTAGTGCTGCAGTTGAACAGGCAGCGAAAGACGCGGGCCACAAGGTAAGCGTGCCGTTTACCCCAGGCCGCACCGACGCTTCCCAGCAGCAAACGGATGTCTCCTCATTTGCCGTGTTGGAGCCCAAAGCTGACGGCTTCCGCAACTACTACAGTGACGGCAGCAGCCACTCGCCCACCAATATGCTGATTGACAAAGCGAACCTGCTGAACCTCACGGTGCCGGAAATGACCGCATTGGTAGGCGGCCTGCGAGCACTGGATGCCAACACCGGTGGCGCCAAGCACGGCGTATTCACCAGCAAGCCTGGCACACTCAGCAATGACTTCTTCGTCAACCTGCTGGATATGTCTACCCACTGGAAAAAATCCGGTGAAGGTTTGTACGAAGGCCGCGACCGCAAAACCGGCGACGTGAAGTGGACCGCCACCCCGGTTGACCTGCTGTTTGGCTCCCACGCCGAACTGCGCGCCATCGCCGAAGTGTACGCCGCCAACGACGGGGAAGATAAATTCCTCAGCGACTTTGTGGCCGCCTGGAACAAGGTGATGATGCTGGACCGGTTTGATGTGGCGGGCAAATAAGTAAAAGCCCTCTATCACTCAACCACCCCAAAGCCCCGCCCGTAAGGATGGGGTTTTTTAATATCCCGATATAAGCATTTGTTGCATTCTGTATAAAATTTTATACAATGCTTTTATGGAAAGGATTCTAAAGCCAATTTATTGGGAGGGAACCAGCAAATCCGATTTGCTTGGTTTCCCAAACGATGCCAAGCAGGCTGCGGGCTATCAGCTTCATCGCCTTCAACAAGGAAACGACCCTCTGGACTGGAAGCCGTTAAAGAATTTGGGCAAAGGAATCAGTGGTGTTTATGAAATACGGATTTGGGCAGACGATGGGACTTATCGGGTCGCCTATGTCACAAAGCTGAAAGACGGAATAACCGTATTGCACTGCTGGCAAAAAACAACACAGGCCACTGCCAAACCAGACATAAAAACCATTACTGACCGCTACAAAGCAGCCAAACAGAGGCTGGCGATATGACAAATAAAGCAACTGAAACAGTAACCACAGGCAGTGTTTTCGACGATCTTGATTTCGACCCAGGTGAAGCAGAGCAGCTAAAACTCAAAGCAGCCCTGTTCGACACCATCGTCAACCACATGAAAGAACACAACCTGACCCAACAACAGGCCGCTGACGCAATGGGCGTGCAACGTTCACGTGTTGGTGACATCTGCCGAGGCAAAACAGCAGGGTTTACGATTGATGCCTTGGTGGCCATGGCAGCTCGTGTTGGGCTCCACCCCTTGCAAATTGCCGCTTAACTGCTCCGGAACTTCATTACTCACGCACCTGGGCACACCTTTTTTTGCAACGCTGCGGAGAATTCGCCGCCCACATCTGTCTATAGCTGATCTGTTTATCGACCCACCCTGGAACTAATACCAACAACAAGTACCAACACATGAGGAATCACCATGCTGGGATACACAACCATTGGCACCAAAGACCTGGCCAAAGCCACCGCCTTTTACGACGCACTGCTGGAGCCAATTGGCGGCAAGCAGCTGATGGGGCTGGATCGTATTAAGTTCTACGGCGACGGCAAAGGCGGCGCCATGCTGGCGGTTTGCACCCCCTCCGACGGCGGCGAGCAAAGCTGCGGCAACGGCCAAATGATCGCCATACCCGGCGGCTCGGAAGAAGGTGCTGACGCCCTGTACAACAGAGCACTTGAACTGGGCGCTACCTGCGAAGGCAAACCCGGCTGGCGTACCGACTTTTTCTACGGCGGCTATGTTCGCGACCTGGATGGCAACAAGATCTCGTTTTATCACATGAACTTGTAAAAGCCCTCCCCCGCCCTGAAACTGCTGAATGGTTTCAGGGCGGGATTACTCATCCTCTGGCAAGCCAGCCAAACCACAAGCAATCACCCCCCTTCCCTGTAAAAACAAGCGCACCAGCCGCCGCTTGCGACTTGATTCCCGTTATTCCCTATAATGCCTATCCCCTGTAATCGGGCACTGCAAACTACCTGGGCTCAAGGCAACCATGACACTGCTATTAATCTACTTGACCATCGCTATTGGAGTATCTTTTCTCTGTTCGATCCTTGAAGCGGTGCTGCTATCGGTTACCCCCAGCTACGTTGAACAAGTCCGCGAAAAGAGCCCGCGCCGGGGCAAGCAACTGGCTCATGTAAAAACCCATATCGATGAATCGCTGTCCAGCATTTTGATACTCAACACGTTCGCGCACACCATGGGTGCAGCGGGTGTTGGCTCTCAAGCACTGCAAGTGTTTGGTCCGGAATGGGAAACATTAATTGCCATATTACTGACGCTGGCCATTCTGTACTTCTCAGAAATCATCCCCAAAACTCTGGGGGCAACCTTCTGGCGGCCACTGTCGGTGCCGTCTGCCTATACCATCTCCTGGCTGGTAAAAATTGTCTATCCACTGGTGTGGCTGTCGACGCGCATCACCCACCTGTTCAGCAAAAACAAAGGCGCTGAAATCACCCGAGATGAAATTATTGCATTGGCCTCAATCAGCCATAAAGACGGCACCTTGTTTACCCAGGAAAACCAATACTTGTCCAACCTCTTGAGCATGAGAGACGTGAACGTGGAAGATATTCTGACGCCGCGAAGCGTTGTGCACATGCTGCAAGAATCTTTGACCGTCACCGAAGCACTGGACAACCCCAAAAGCCGCCAGTTCTCTCGCATCCCCACCTATGGCAAGACCACCGATGAAGTGACCGGCTGTGTATTTCGTACAGACCTATTTGAAGCGGAACGCAGTGGCGACGGCGACAAAGCCATTAGAGAACTGGCAAAAAATATCACCCGTGTTTCCGAAAAACTGCCCGTCTACAAAATGCTGGATATGTGTATTAAACGCAAAATCCATCTTGCACTGGCAGAAGATGAATTCGGTCAAACGTCAGGTGTAGTGACACTGGAAGATGCCATTGAAACCCTGCTTGGCCGTGAGATTGTTGATGAGAGTGATCCGGTTGAGGATATGCAGGAATTGGCGAAAAGGAAGTTTCGGGATCGGTTGAGGAAGGTTAAGGAGGATGAGTCTGACTAAAGACCGCTGGCTCAAGCTCTTGAGAATTCAATTGATCTTTGGGCAAATAAACGCACGACAGAGAGTGTAACCAAGCAAGATTCGCATACATCTAAGTAAGCGGCCTAAGTAATGGCTCTAACCTTTCCACCAGCCCTACCTCTTTGGCGCAAACGTCAGCATGTTGGTTCTGAATCCAATAAGGTTGAATATACTTCAAAATATTTTGTGCAGGGAACACAAGCACTCCCATTAAGAGCTTGAAACGAGCCTCCTTGGAAAACAATTTTTGCAATTCTCGTTTAACAGCATTTAAGTCTGCTGGATACTCTTGAAACACTGCAACTATGCCAGAATGGCCATATTCGGATATCTGATCATTCGCTTTAAAAATACCATTTAGAAATAGCCGTTTAATATAGAAGTTTTCCGAGAATTCCGGAATCTCAATCCTATCCTTAAAGCTATCGTTATCTGAGAACAGTTGGCACTTGCCTCTTCCTGCAACCTCGAAATACGCTGAAGTTCGACCAAATTTCAGCGATTCTTTTATCTTGGCAACTATAGGGTAAGCATCCATCTGTGCAGCCAACTGATAGGGTGTCAATTGATAGGGGTAACCATAGTCATGAATATCTAGCGGCTCTAAGTCTCGTTGGAAATTTAGCGTTATTCCATCGGGTGTAGCATCAGAGAGAATCTGGGAGAACACACGCTGATAATTTTCAATCCAAGGCTCCCCCGGCCCCCTTGCCAGCCTTTTACATTCGACCACAAAACCACAGTCATTAAACCTAGCTGAAATATCAGGCCGTTTCCCTCCATTTGGCTTAGGGACAATAAAGCTAACCTCACACCCAATCTTCTGCAGGCAGTTCGCCATGAATAGCTCAAGCTCCGAGCTGTGGCTGTGTTGGACAGTTTTATAATCACGCAGTACGCGGCCAAAACCCACCAAGGATGACAAATCTGACAAATAGCCCGAGACCCTCAGTAAGTTTGATATATCAGGCATACCAAACTGAGCAATTTGGCTCCGAGCTATCGGGTGAGAGAAAATTTCACCACCCAGCGACTGAACCCAATCTGAATTGAAGGTATCTGCCAAACGCGAGAATCTCGACTCCAACTCGTCATCACTCAAAGCAATCTGATTGCGCCAGGTTGGTTTCAACCACCACTGACTAGACCAAATGTCGCCTGTCTCTTGGGCATATGCCAGCCTCGCCTCGAAATCCATTAGTCAAAACACCTAGGCTTCAAGCAATTCAGCATCTAGGGTAAAAGAAAGGGTCAGATCAAACATAATCGCGCTCTAAATCAGAGCTTTATCCGTGCCTGCAAAAACACATTACCCCTATGATATTCCAGATATTTAACCTGCTCTTCTGAGAACCCGCCAACATTCACGCGCCTTTTAGTTTCCACTCCCATTCTCTCCAAAGACAAAAGGTCCGCGACCGGTGACAAGAGTAGCTCCCCTGAATTTTCAAACGAAATAAACCCACGATCGAATAGATGATCAATAGTAGGAGTCAGCAGCAAGCCGTTACAGCCACTCAAACGTTCTTCACTATTACCACAATATCTCCAGGGCTTGATATGGCTAGCACGCAAGTGCTCTATTCGATCAACATGAGTCAATCGACATTTGCTCTCAATTCTCCTGACTCTACTTTTAAACTCTCCTTGCCCCCTACGAGCAACCACCAGGGCTTCACGCTCTGTTTGCTCTAATGAATCATCAAGCATTAGGCTCTGGACAAGTGAGTTTTCCCAAAGAGTCAAACTATCCAGCTTGCTTGCAGAGTCTTCGGTGAGTTTTGTTTCCTTAACACCACCCAGATAGCTAGAAAGCAGCTTTGCCTCTTCACCGATAAGGTCAATTAGCTTTGTGGCTAGCATAGGGTTGACTGTTGTCAAATAAACACCTTGATTCCCGCGCCCTGTCCTCTGCAATGGCGAGTACCTCTCTGGTAGGCATGACTCAAGAACATTTATGTAGTCTGCCGGGCGGATCTTGTGGTCAAGTTGATGGTATTTAACATCAATCCTCCAGCCAACATCTCCCCAATAGCTGCCAGTAGAACCAAATTCAGTTGGCTTTGGCATACCAACCGCGACACTCTGGGCAACACCAATGGACTGAATATAGGTCCCTGCAAAACAGAAAATCAGATCCCCTGGAGCGACCTCACGCATAAACTCATAGAATGGATTTCGTCTTCCATTCGCACTGACTTTGGGAGACCACAGATAGCCACCAGCCAACTCGTGCTTATAAGTTTGATTCTGGTTAACCCACCAGTACCTCATCAGAAGCCTTCTCTATTGTGATTTTTAAGAAGTGTTCTTCGAATGTAGATCACCCCACTACCGCCACATACTCACCAACTACCACCAAGCTACCAATCTCATCCCCTATCAACTCTATATCCACAAACCCATTCACAGTCGTCAGTGGCCTCAATACAATCTTCTGATGCCCCCAGGTGTCATCATCACTGACCACCTTCTCGCTGTGATAACTCTTCACCGTGTATTGCCCGCCCAATTCGGGGCACTGGATATTGCTGTGCTGTACCAGTACTATTTTGCCTTGGCGGCTACCACCAGAATCAGTCTTGAACAAGCACCAGGAGCCATTGGGAATCCGTTTATTCATGGACTCGCCAACCACCTGCACCACAAAGTATCCGGGTTTGTGAGCAAAGGGCTCAGGTAACTCAACCCAGTCACAGCCATCCACCAACTGAGCTTCGCTGAATTCACCCGCCGCCGCTTTCAGGTCGAAGATTGGCACGGCGTTTTCGTATGGGATTACTTGGTCTGTGTCGACCAACTTTAGGGGCATATCAAGGTATTTGGATTGGCTGGTTTGCTGCTGTTCTACAGCCATCTGATGCACAGCAGCTTTAAAATATTCATTGGTTTCAGGATCTGTCGAATACAAATAGCAACCTTTCTGCCCCCGAGTCATCAGCGTCCGATAGGTGTTCTTGATAATGCGATCAGCTTTTTCTCTGGCAGCGTCCGGCTGCTCTTTAAATAGCTTTTTATAACCTTTAATTGAGGAATCCATTTTCGAACGATTAGTGGCCTCGGTAACTACCTCACCATTACGCACGACTAAATCCGGGCCGAGAATCACTCCCACATAATCCAGCTCCAGCCCTTGGCAGGTATGAATACAACCCACTTCGTTGACGGAGTTACCGGCGATGATCCAGGTAAAACCGTCTTTGTTGAGGTTCCACTGGGCCTCGAAGCTGTGCTCCGGGATCACAATATCCATCGCGGCGACATCGCCGCCTTTCTTGTTCGGATCACTGATCCAATCCCAACAGTAACCCGCCACCATTCTTGCCTTGTTGGCCAGTAGGTTCTTTTCCCTAATGGCTTGTCGCATCTCGTTGGGATCGTCAAAAACCCTAAAGTCGTAGTCGATTCCCTCAAGTGAGGTGTTAGCCGTATGTCTCACTTGCAAGGCATCATCCACCCAGGCCAGGTAACCATCCGAGCCGTTGCAGCGAAATTGGGATTCAAGCTTTAGCTCTTGAACGTTAGCTCCCAAGTTTTCGGCCCATTTGTGAACCTCGGCCTTGCTGCCAATATCACTCCAAGTCACTGTTTGGTCTTCATCAATAAAGAAAATGGTTAGCTTGGCAGCATGGATCAACTCTTTGACCTGGTTTTCACTGAACTTGTTGTAGCGGTTCTTTTCAATCAAGCGGTGTGATTCATCGACGATCAGCGCATCAAAGTAGCTGGGCTCAACACCGGTATACGAGGCAGAGCCTTTAAACAGGTTGTCTATTCGGCTTTTCTTCTCAGTGCCCTTGAGGTGTGCGCTGTAAACAGCTCGAGGGGCGGCATTCTTGGACACATATTGCGCCACCAGTTGTCTCTTGGTGAGTTCAACCAGCAGGTTAATAGCAACTACGGATTTACCCGTGCCCGGACCACCCTCGACGATCAGCACTTGTTTACTATTAGTACTCGCATTGCAGGCTAGATCCAGCGCTGTTTCATATACCAGCTTTTGGTCATCGATCATCAAGAATTCGGTATTACCCTTGAGCATCGACGCCAGACTATCCGCCAAACTTTTAGAGGGTTTGATCTTGCCGTGTTCAATTCGATACATGATGTCATCGGTATCGCCATATCGAACGTACTTTTTCAAAAAGGCATTGAGTTTGAGGGCATCTTTGGAGATAAAGACCGGCGCCTTGTTGGTGTGGGCTTGATAAAAGGGGTCGTTGATTGCAGCATCTGAATCTAGGTTATGCAGGTATGCACAGGGTTTGAGGGCAATCGCCTCTTCACGAACAGTCACGTTATAGTCTTCAATCAGTGCTGCATAGGTCCAGGCCTGATACGAGGGGTGGCTGGTATCCTGCAAACCACCACCCAATAAGGTGTTGACCACGCCATCTTTATTGGTAACGGCTACCGAACTCCACTGCTTGAGCTCGATAATGACTGCAGTATCCTGCCTATATTGGTCTTTGCCAGTCAGGATAAAGTCGACTCGTCTGCTGGTAAGGGGAATGACATATTCAATAGAGACGCCGGCATCATCTGGCAGCTCACTATCATTTACAACATTGAGCATGAATTGCATGGAGTTGCGCCACGAGGAGATTTCACTCTCGCTGCCACCGCTGATACCACGCCGCGTTACTTCGGCGACTATCTTCTCATGAATAGTGTTGCTGACCGTATCTTCGACAAACTCACGCTTGGTGGCAAAGTAGACAATCATCAGCCCGCAATATCTTTTGATTGTTTTATGTACATTCCCAGTACCCTTCCATGATCAGCACATAGATTGGCTTATCGCTTAGATAGGGTCAATGGCTCTCAGGGGGAATACCTTAGATCATGAGATTAAGATACAAAAGCCAAGCAGCGTGCATAAAACTCATGTCTTAAATACCCATAATATATTGATTTTATTGAAACTAACCCTAATGGCAGCTTTGCCCAGTCCACTACAAGTAGCGAACAATTTAGATTTTCCTGACGGTTACTATCCGGACTTAATAATGCGTCTCATACGCTATGACATTACACAGCCGATCACGCGAGTACTTCAGTAATATATTCCAGGCAAAAAAAATGGGAGCATTTGCTCCCATTTTGTCATCTGCGGGTACGCCTATACTCACTGCTCCGTTCAGATGCGCTATCTTGTGACCTTCGGTTGTCGCTAGAAGAGTAAATGGTCTCTTTTTTCCACTGCGGCCAGCTCTCCGTCTGACTCCGAGTGTACTCCAACTGCTCCTTCAACCAACCCTTGTCTTGACTCATAATACACCCCGCCTCATCTAGATTTTTCTTCCTTGTCGCTTTCATCCAATCCCAAAATGTTCGACTTGTCAAGCCAATAGCTGCAGGCCTGCTCAGAATCAATATAGACACCGAAATCCTCCGGGACGCGAGGATACGCTGTTTTTCCATCCCATTCTACTACTTTACCTCGATCATCCTTACGTTTCGGCATAGAGAAAAATTCCATATACCTCCTTGGGGCGACACCCACAAAGGACTCAAATGCAACCTTAAAATCACCACTTTCCCCATCCATCAAGACTGAGCCACTGTATAACTGCTTAGTCATACTTTTTGGGTAAGGCTCAATAAAAACAACACGCGAAATACCAGCCGCAATTATGTGGCGTGCACACATATGGCACGGAAATGTCGTGCAATACAGAGTTGCACCTTTGAGAGAAACGCCTCTTCTAGCAGCATCAGATATTGCCGCCATTTCAGCATGTACAATTCGGCCAAACTCAATCAAACTTGCTAAGCGAGTACCCTTTAAAACCTTGCTCTCATCTCCATATAAGATTGCTTCCACCAAATCTCCAACTTTTTCCTTAGCCTTTTTTTTCTCAAGCCATTCGTTCTCGGACATTCGCTGTAGCATTTCACCAACAATTTCTTCTTTCACCCGAACGGAAGAGTCCTTACCTAAAACGAACTCTCGGTCATCTCCCTCGTCACCGTCCCAGTATTGACCCCCACCCGATTTGGGGACTTCATTACAGCCTGTTGCAAGAATCTCTCCATCGCGAGAAGCAATCACTGCACCAACTTGTCGTGACAAATCGGCAGATCGGAGAGACGTTGCATGAGCCTGGAACAACCCAAACTCATCTATACTCGGTGTGTGATACGGATACTGAAACCAAGTTTCAATTGCCCTTGTTAGCTGTCTTTTCAACTCATCTCTTTTGCCCTCTCGAACAAATACATCGGACAATGGAAAAGTCTCACTCACATTTTGACCAAACCCCTCGACTTTAGACTTAGCGTCCTTCTGAACAAGCCGCTCCGCCTCTCCAATAAATTGGGACGTATCAGAACCGCAATAATTTGTGCTCGCGAATTTTTGGGAAAGCGCCTCTACTCGAACTGACTTGGGCGAATATACAGATATTGCCAAAAATGAATCGCCGTACACGTTTCTTAACGTATTGATTTCATTCGGGTGCTTTAGTGAATTAAGAATATACGCCTGCCTCGGAACCGGGTGCGGCGTCGAGCAACCACCTCTTCCTCGTTCGCTCTCGCTATCTAAGGTACGTCGCACACTAAATATGGCCTGAGTTGCCAAGATGGCCAAGATGTCACCTCTTTCGGTGTGTCTACGAAGAGAGTCTCCCGCCTCCATGTAAGCATCTATTCGTTTGTTCTCACACCCTCCTTCAAGTAGAGATAGTTCGTCCCCTTTCTCCAACTCACGTAAAATTGCGCTCATGCGAATCTCAGTGTGTTGATATTCGAGCGTATCAAGGACTTTACCTAACTCTTCTTGAACGAGTGAAAGGTCTGTTCCAACAGCTCCAACTAGCCCGATCACCAATTCCGGATCAGGTTTGCTACCCCAGACAAAACCATCGAAAGGAACATCATCAGAAGCCATTTATTCATCCTTACCATTATTCTAAATCCCAAGTATCTGAGCATACTGGGTAAGCAACTATTTCTCCACTAGTCTTACCAGCCAATTGTTAAGATGACGATCACGAACACATCAAATTTTATTTATGTAATACTCACGAAAAAGCCCCTGATTTCTCAGAGGCTTATCGTTGCTTTGAATCTTCCCAGAACTTAGTAATGGTGGAGGCGGCGGGAGTTGAACCCGCGTCCGTCAGCACTCCGCCCTCGGCTCTACATGCTTAGACCCTATCAATTAATTTAGCCTCACTCAGCCCGATAGGCAGGACGAGGTCGGCGATCTTAGTAAAGTTTAACAGTGGTGCCCTAAGCCAACCTCACTGCGGTCCAGTTCTATTTGACAGAAGCTTCCCGTTTACTGGCATCCAGTGGCTTCTGCTAGCGGGCTTATGCCGCCAGAGCGTAGTTGTCGTCGTTGGCAACTAATAAAATACGACTTTGGATTTACGTGATTGGTCGTCATCACGACATGCACCTTGGGTTTTGTCACCGGCGTCGAATCCAAAACGCCCCCAGAGCTGTGTCTATTGTCCGTATGCTGCGTTACCCTTCGGGTTCGCTGCTCGTCACATACTTTTGTATGCTCCTCGCCGCTCACCTCGGGCGCCTTGCCTACGAACAATAGCCTTCGCTCTACGGCGGTTCTATTTGCTCGCGGCTTCGCCGCATTGCTACAACAGGTTGCTCGATGTTCGCACGTTTTCCCGGGGCCAGGCGCTTATCTCTGGGCGGGTGTCATCCACGAACGTGGGCGATTGTAGCAGAGATTTGCCTCGCCACAGCCCTTCGGCTTAAATAAGCCAACTATTTGCAGAGGCGAGAATAATGACAAACGCAACCGATGCTTCCCCTACCCTGATGAACCGCGTGCTCAACAAGGTTGAGCTGGTGGGCAATAAGTTGCCCGACCCGGCCATTTTGTTTCTGTACGCACTGGTGATTGTCTGGCTACTGTCCTGGCTGCTGTCCGGCGTGGACTTTGGAATTAACCACCCTAAAACCGGGGCGCCCCTTGAGGTAGTCAACCTGCTCACCGGCACGGAGTTGGCCAGCTTCCTGTCCAATATGGTGAAGACCTTTACCGGCTTTGCGCCGCTGGGGGTTGTGCTGGTGGCCATGCTGGGTGTGGGGGTTGCGGATGAGTCCAAGTTCATTAACACCGGCCTGAAGCTGATGCTGCGGCGCACGCCTACTGCGCTGTTAACGCCCATGGTGATTTTGATTGGCCTGCTCAGCCACAGCGCCATCGATGCCGGCTATGTGCTGGTGATTCCCCTGGGCGGCATTATTTTTTACGCCGCTGGCCGCCATCCATTGGCGGGTATCGCCGCGGCCTTTGCCGGAGTATCCGGTGGTTTTAGCGCCAACCCGGCACCCTCAGCGCTGGACCCATTGCTGCAGGGCTTTACCCAACCTGCCGCGCAAATTATTGACCCCAGTATTGAGGTCAACCCGCTGGGCAATTACTTCTTTACTGCGGTTTCCAGTGTATTGGTGATCGCCCTTGGCTGGTTTTTAACCGACAAAGTGATAGAGCCACGCCTGCAAAAAACCGCGGCGCTGAACGACGATATCGAGCCCGCAGAAGATTTAAGCACCGTCGCCCCCCGAGAGAAAAAGGCCTTTTTGGCCGCAGCATTCACCATGCTGGCAGGGATGGTTTTACTGGTGCTGGTATTGCTGCCCGCCGACTCCCCGTTCCGCGATGCCAGCGGCTCGTTGAACTCGTTCCAGGCGCCGATTATGCAGTCCATCGTGCCGCTGATTTTACTGCTGTTTTTAATCCCCGGTGTGGTCTACGGCCGCATTGCCGGTACCTTTGAAAACGGCAAAGCGGTGATCGATGCCATGAGTAAATCCATGTCTGGCATGGGCTATTACATTGTGATGGCGTTCTTCTGCGCCCTGTTTGTCAAAGCCTTCGGGGATTCCAACATCGGCGCACTGCTGGCGGTAAAAGGCGCCGAGGTATTAAAGAGCTTTGCCCTGCCCGGCGGCGTTACTCTGTTCGGTATTATTTTGCTGGTGGGGTTTGTTAATATTTTTGTGGGTTCTGCCTCCGCCAAATGGGCGCTGCTGGCCCCCATCTTTGTGCCCATGCTGATGCAGCTGGGCTTCTCGCCCGAACTCACCCAGGCGGCCTACCGAGTGGGGGACTCTTCCACCAATATCATCACTCCGCTGATGCCCTACTTTCCGCTGGTGGTGGTGTATTGTCAGCGCTATGTGAAGCAAACCGGCATCGGTAATCTGGTGTCGATGATGCTGCCGTACTCGCTGGTGTTCCTGGTGTGTTGGTCACTGTTCCTGCTGGCTTATTGGGGGCTTGGTATTCCGTTGGGGTTCGGTGCGGGTTATACCTATCCACAGTGAGTAAAGGTTCACAAAATCTCCTTATGTTTACCTGATCCAGATCAGTTTCTGTGGGTTGGCGATTTCTATAATGGCGCCACTTTTAACCTACTGGAGTGACAGCCATGTCCACCCAAGAAACTGTACTGGTCGTTGTCGACCCTCAACAAGAAACCCACCCGGCGATGGACCGCGCCATCGCCAACGCCAAAATCCGTAAGCCAGAAGAGCGTTCCCGGCTGGTGATTCTGGTTACCCCGGATACCGACGACCTGGCCAAAACTCCGGTCATCAAGGGTCAGGGCTGGCTCAGCGGTTTGATGTCCATGGCATTTCAAGACAAGGTGGAATACCAACTGGAATTGGGCTGGGGTGCCTCTCTGCCACAGGTGTTACACAACGCCGTGGAAAAGTACCAAGCCAATCTGGTGATGTTGCCGCTCTACAAAAACGGCAATGACAAAGTGTTGAACGACGACCGCTGGAACTTCCTGCGCAACGCCCAAACTCCAGTGCTGTTGATCCGCCCGGAGAACAACCGCCCCCGCAAAAAACTGCTGGCGGCCATTAAAGTGCAAGACAGCAAGTACCAGCAGCTTAACCAAACCGTGGCATCCCGCGGCCAGTGGGCGGCACAGCGCTACAACGCCGACTTGCATCTGGTGAACTGCTACAGCGATTCCATGCACTTCCCCGACCGCAGCGCCATTGCCCGTCTGGCGGATGTGCCCAACGAGCGCATTCACGTACAGCAGGGCGACCCGGACCAAGTGATCCCCCGCGTAGCCAAAGACATCGACGCCGATATGATTTTGATGGGCACCCAACGCCGTACCGGGCTTAAAGGTGCGTTGCGCGGCAACACCGTTGAGAAGATTATTGGCGGCCTGCCTCAGGATGTGATGATGCTGGTGTAACAACTCCAACGTTACTGCGCCGAGAACCAAGGCCTCTCTGTTATGCAGAGGGGCCTTTTTTATGCCGCCACCACAGAACCCGCCAGGCACTCACCGCCACTCACAATAAAGGCTTTACCTTTAAACTGTATTTGTATACAGTATTCGAAACTGTACACAAATACAGTATCTCTTTTTTGGAGGCGCAGCAATGATACTCAGCAACCATCGCTATCACAGCAACAGAGCCATCGGTGTTTTTCGCCAGCTATTGGGCACAGCCACAACCCCTGGCATGGCTCAACGGTTTCGCCAAACGTCCAACGCCTCCAAAAAGCCGATCAAGGTGTCGCTTGCCCCCATGCAGCAACCGATCCACCACCACTGCGGCAACCCATTGAATGCACTGCTGGAAAAAAGCCAGCCTGTTCGCCGCCTAGCTCGTGAACTGAATCGTCCGGGGTATCACCCCACCCCGTTGACGTTGGGTACCACTCAGGATCCTTATCAGGCTGGCAGCAAGCGCCTGGAGCAAACTCGCGGTATTTTGCAGCTGCTATTGGCCCACAAACACCCGGTGCATATCATCACCAAAAGCCATTTGATTGTGAAAGATCTGGATATCTTGGCCGAAATGGCAGAACAGCGGTTATGCACCGTAGAAGTGTGCTTGCACACTCTGGATACCCAGCTCAGCCGGCAAATTGAACCCAACACCTCTTCCCCCACAGCTCGCCTGAAAACCATTTCCCGGCTGAGCGATACTGGCATTCCCGTAGGTGCCAACGTGGCCCCACTGATTCCGGTGGTGAACGACGCCGACATGGAACAGCTGTTGTCAGCCGCCAAAAAAGCGGGGGCCTGGGCGGCCGGGTACCAATACCTGGATTTGCCAACCGAAGCGTTGGGCGACTTCCAGCACTGGCTGGAAAAACATTATCCCGAGCAGGCAGAGCGTATTCTCAGGCTCAGCCAAGCCAATGTGAACAGCTGTGCGGCAGAGTTTGCCCGCATGGTGCAACAGCGCTTTCAGCTCTGCTGCCAAAAACTCAATTTGAGCTACACCGGCCTGCCGTTACTGGATACAACATTGTTCCAGGTACCCAGCTCTAACGGCCTTTCCAACTAAGAATCAACAGGCCCACTGTACGGAATACCCCAAGCATCAATTGTTATGATATAACATTTGATGTTTGGGGCGGTTTTATGGACAATAGCCGCCCTTTTCTTGCAACGCTGCTTGCAGGCAGTTCGCAGCACAAAGACGGTTCGGGCCATTGGGCATCTACACGCACAGGCAATCACAACGTGACAACCATCGGGGCCGTAAAGCAGCCCTGATATATTTGCTGTCGGCGCTGTTCCTGTGCGCAACCATCGGGTCCGCCAGTCATATTCACAGCACCAACATCACTGACGTTGGCTCTGTTGTTGGTATAAGCGCTGACCACTACCACAGCACTGATGTGGATTCGCCTCATTCTCAGGAACAAGGCTCAGAAAGCTCCTGCCCCTTATGCCTTGCTGCCGACAAAAGCAAAGTCATTGCTGCCACGGTACTGCCAAGCATTGCTGTATCACCGGAATTTTATCGCTCCACCTTTGTAGCGAAGGCCCTACAAGAGCGCCTGCAGCTGCCCTTCGGTGCTCGCGCACCACCTGTTATTTCCTGATAAATACCCCTCCTGTAACTAATTTGTAGAGTTAGGCGGTGCTATACCGTCAGATCGTTTATGCCTCCCTATGGAGGTTCAACACCAAGGTAGAACCATGAATCACACACTAAGCATTAGCAACAGTTTGCCACTTTTGCTGGTAGGCACTTTTGCATTCCCCGCTGCTGCCGAAGACGCACAGCAAAACACCGATAAAGCGCAAGAAGAAATCATCACCACTGCGTCGCCGGTGCACAATGACCAGGACAAGGTCATTCAGGGAATCACAGTACTTTCCGGTGACTTATTACTGGAAACCGCCGCTGCGTCTATTGGCGAAACCCTGAAAAACCAGCCCGGCATCAGTACCGCCTCTTTTGGCCCCAGCGTTGGTTTGCCGGTGATTCGTGGGCAAAACGCCAACCGGGTGAAAGTGCTGCAAAACAACATCGACACTCTGGACGCCTCCAACACCAGCCCAGACCACGCCAGCGGCACCGAGCCACTGCTGGCAGAGCGCATTGAAGTACTGCGCGGCCCCTCTACCCTGCGTTTTGGTAACGGTGCTATCGGCGGTGTGGTTAACGTTATCGACAACCGCATCCCCACAACCGTGCCTGAGGGTATCGAAAGCGCGCTTGAGCTACGGCACAACAGCGCCAACAACGGCGACAACGCCGTGTTCAAAATCGACGGTGGCGAAGGCAATTTTGCCTGGCACCTGGATGGCGTGTACCGCAGCAGCAACAACATCAGCATTGACGGCCCTGCTCTGCTGGAAGAGGAAGAGCACGAAGAAGAGGAAGAGGAACACGAGGAAGAAGAAACCACTATTGGTTTCGTGGACAACAGTGACGCCAACACCAAAAGTGCTTCTGCTGGCTTTGCCTGGGTAGATGAAGACAACTACGCCGGCTTCAGCATCAGCCGCCTGGAAAACAACTACGGTATCCCCCCTGGTGCCCACGCCCACGAAGAGGGTGAAGAAGAGGAAGGCGAGGAAGAAGAGGAAGAAATCATCCGCATCGACCTGGAGCAAACCCGCTATGACTTCAAAGCTCAAGTAGCTGATCCCTGGGGCGGTTTTGAATCCCTTAACATCGACATCGCTTACAACGACTACGAGCACGTTGAGCTGGAAGGTGACGAAGTGGGCACCCGTTTTACCGTCGACGGCTGGGAAGGCCGAATAGAAGCGGTGCACAACCCCTGGGAAAATTGGCACGGCGCTATTGGCCTGCAACTCAAAATGACCGACTTTGCCGCAGTGGGCGAAGAAGCCTTTTTTGAAGAAGACTTTTTTGTAGCCCCTGTCGAAATCAGCAATTACGGCTTTTTCTGGCTGGAAGACCTGCAAACGGAAAACTGGCACCTGGAGCTCGGTGTGCGTACCGAACGCCAGGAAATCACCCCGGTTAATTCACCGCAGGTTGCCCACAACACCACCACACTGTCTGTGGCCACCCAGTGGCTGTTCGCCGACAACCAGCACTTTAGCATCAGCCTTACCAGTGCCGAGCGTGCTCCCACCGTAGAAGAGCTGTTCTCTAATGGCGCTCACCTGGCGACTCGCCAGTTTATTTTTGGTGACACCAGCCTCGAAGAAGAAGCCAGCACCAACTTTGAGCTGGGCTACCACTACCACGGCGACTTCGAGCTGTCGGCCATCGTCTACCAGAACGACATCCGTGACTTTATTTACCAGCTACGCACTGGTGAAGAAATGGAAGGGCTGCCGGTATTTAACTACATACAGCAGGATGCGGTGTTCACCGGTTTTGAAATTACCGCGAGCAAGCCCATCACTGACACACTGACAGTGAATGTGTTTGGCGATCAGGTACGCGCCTCTCTGGACTCAGGCCTTGGCATCAGCCGCGATGTCCCCCGCATCACGCCAACCCGTTACGGCGCTGAGCTGGAATACCAGCAGGACCAGTGGAGCGCGAAACTGCGCTGGACCGAAGTGGACGACCAAAACCGCGCTGGCGAAGGTGAAACCACCACTCCCGGTTACACCGATGTAGACGCCAACATCAGCTACAAACTGAACGCCGCTGGCGGCGACCACACCCTGTTCCTGAAAGTAGGCAACTTGCTGGACGAACAGATTCGCCACTCCACTTCATTCCTGCGTAATGAAGCACCGGCAGCGGGCCGTCATATTCAAGTAGGCATTCGCACTACTTTCTAATCGGCTCCACCCCTTTCACGGCCCTGCACCCTATTTACCAGTGCAGGGCCGTGAAAACTTTCTCTAACTTCTCCAGTCCTATTCGCTACACTGCACGCGCTTGCGACAGCCAGTACGAAGAATGGAGAACATTGTGAAAAAGACCCTCAAGTGGGCCATTGGCCTTCCTCTCGCAGTCATTGCCCTGGTACTGATCGGGGCTGCCGTACTGCTGTTCGCAGTAGACCCAAACCAGTACAAGCCACAGCTGGAACAACTGGCCAAAGACAATCAGGTAAAGCTGAACATCAACGGCGACTTGAGCTGGCAACTGTGGCCAGATGTGGCCATTACCATTGCCGACACCCGCATTCACGGCCAACAGCTGCCAGACATACACATTCAGCAAGCGGATTTGGCCCTGGAACTGGCCAGCCTGATACGGGGCGAGCTGGCAGTGAAAAAAATCGCCGTAGACAAGCCGTTGGTTCAACTGGAGCTGACCGACAGCAACGCTGGTCAGAAAGCCGCAGCCATTGCCGCAACACCCACCGCCACTCAGGCGACCCCCGCCAATACCGCTGAACAGGCACCCACTCCCCTGGCGATCGACAATTTGTCGGTAACCAATGGCACTCTGGAGCTGCTGGAAAATGGCCGACTTAAGCGGCGCCTGAATAATCTCACTGTGGCCAGCCAAGGCATCAATCTGGAAAATCGCGGCTTCCCCATTCAATTGGCGTTTACCACAACCATTAAAGACGAAGCCGACCGAGCAACGGTTGAGCTGACCGCATCGGTACTCAACGAAAACCTGCAACGCATCGTCTTACAGGACGGCAAACTGGAACTCACCGCCAACAGCAGTGAATATGGCAACCACAAGGCCAGCATTGGCTTTACCGCCGAGCTGGATTTGCTCAAGGATACACTGGCGCTGTCTCAAGCCAACGCCCGCATAGACGATATTCCCCTGACCTTGACAGCCAGCGTCAAAGACTTGAGTAAAACCCCGGTGGTCGATGGGCAACTCAGCATTCCGAACTTTGACCCCAGCAACCTACTGGCAACATTGGCACCAGACAGCCCAGCCATTAACCAACTGGCGCTGGACGCCCAATTCAATATCAGCGGCGATGATTACCAGGTATCCCAGCTGGCACTGGTGGTGGATGACTTTACGCTCAATGGCGAGCTGTCCGCCAACTTGTCAGCGCAGCGCAAAATCAACGCGCAACTCAACGGCACCCAGTTGAATCTGGATCGCTACTTCCCGGAAACCGAAACAGAAACCCAAAAAACTGAACAACCCGCTACCCCCAATCAGGCGGTCTTTGCACCACTGCTGGCACCCTTGGCGGCACTGCAAGGCGGCCGCGGGCAGATCGAATTCAGCCTTAATCAGTTGACCGCCAGCGGCGTTCAACTGGATAACCTGCGCGTCAATACCTTTGGCAATGGCCAGGTACTGCAACTGGCCAGCGCGTCCGCCAACGGTTTTGGCGGTACCCTTAGCGCCAATGCCCGCATCGACATGGCACCCAAGGAACCCACACTGGCGTTTGCGGTTGCAGGCAAGTCCGTAGATTTGGGGCAAGCGCTGTCTACCCTGGCGGACTTCAACGAGCTGAGCGGCCGCGGCAATCTGGAATTCAGCGGCACTACCCAGGGCAACAGTGGCGATGCATTGAGCAATAACATCAAAGGCTCCGGCAACTTTGCCATGACCAATGGCCACTACAGTGCCACCAATATCGAGCAACAATTCTGTGCCGTCGCCGGTGACAAAAACCAGCAGCCGGAATCCTGGCAGCCGGGCACTCAACTAAACAATACGGCGGGCACCTTTGCTCTTAATGGCCAAACCCTAACCCTGCAAAGCCTGAACAGCGGTGTCGGCAACCTGACACTACGCAGCCAGGGTAATTTGCAACTTCAAGATCAACTGATGGATTTGCACGTGGTGTTGGCGATCAACAACCCCAAATCCAGTGAACAAGGCTGTGTACTGCGCAGTAAATCGATTCAGAACCGCGACATTCCCCTGCACTTGAAAGGCCCGGTGGCGGACATCAACGGCGTGATGACCAACGCCATGACCGACCTGATAACCCGCACCCTGCTAGACCGGCAAAAGCAGCGGCTGCTGGATAAGCTGCTTGGCAGTGAGCAGCCGCAAGAAAGTGAGCAAACACCGGAACAAACACCAGAACAACAACCGCCACAAAACAGCAAAGACCAACTCAAAGGCCTGCTGAAAGACTTGCTCAAAAAACGTTAGACAATAGGTTTTCGCCATCGCAGGGAAGCGAGCGAAACGCCTTAGTCTCGATATACAATGCGAGGCTATTTTCTAATTTCAAATAATACCAGTTGATGCCCAAACCCACCTTCGCCACACGCCTGCTCCGTTGGTTCGACCAGCACGGCCGCCACGACCTGCCCTGGCAACAAGACATTACCCCTTACCGAGTGTGGGTGTCGGAGATCATGCTGCAGCAAACCCAAGTGGCCACGGTTATTCCCTACTACCAACGGTTTATGGCCCGCTTTCCCAGTGTGCAAGCGCTGGCAGAAGCCCCCCAAGACGATGTGCTGCACCACTGGACCGGCCTCGGCTACTACGCCCGCGCTCGCAATCTGCACAAAGCGGCGCAACAGGTCATGGTGGAGCACAATGGTGAATTCCCCAGCACCGTAGAACAGCTGAGCGACCTACCTGGTATCGGCCGCTCCACCGCGGGTGCGATCCGCTCCATCGCTTTCAAAAAGCGGGCGGTGATTCTGGATGGCAACGTTAAAAGGGTACTAACCCGTTACCGGGCAGTAGAAGGCTACCCAGGCACCACCGCTGTGGCCAACCAACTTTGGGAGCTGGCCGACCAACTCACCCCCAACAAGCGGGTAGCAGACTACACCCAGGCCATTATGGATTTGGGTGCCACCCTCTGCACCCGCAGCAAGCCCGCCTGCCTGTTATGCCCTATGCAGGAAGACTGCCTGGGCCACGCTCAGGGCAATCCCACCGACTACCCCCATCGCAAGGCCAAAAAGGAAAAGCCGGTGAAGGAAGCCTGTTTTCTGATCCTTCGTAATATCGCTGGCGATGTCTTGCTGGAAAAGCGCCCTTCCACTGGTATTTGGGGCGGCCTGTGGGGTTTTCCGGAATGCGACACTACCGCTGATATCGACAGCGTTTGTACCCGCTACCAATGTCAGCCACTGGATTGGGAGGCCTCAGAACCCCAGCGCCACACGTTTAGCCACTACCATCTGGACTACACCCCGGTTTATGTTCAGGTAAACGCCGCCAGTCAGGCCATGGATGCGCAGCGGCAGGTCTGGTATAACCCTGCCAACGAACTCACTCTGGGCACCGCTGCCCCGATTGCCAAAATACTGAACGCACTTTAGGTACAGACATGACCCGCACCGTACACTGCCGCAAACACAACCAGGAACTGGAAGGGCTGGACGCTCTACCCTTCCCCGGCCCCAAAGGGCAGGATATTTTCGACCATGTGTCCAAACAGGCCTGGCAGGAATGGCTGAACCACCAGACCATGCTGATTAATGAGAAACATCTGAACATGATGGACAAAGAGTCCCGCAACTACCTGGCCGAACAGCGCGATCGCTTTCTGTCCGGGCAAAATTACGACGCCGCCGAAGGCTATGTGCCACCGTCGGAATAAGCGCAAAATTTTATCCATCACCCGCTTGACGGCGAGAGGGCGAGCGGGTTTAATACGCGCCTTCTCGCAACGCGAGACAGCTACCCAAGCCCAGATAGCTCAGTCGGTAGAGCAGAGGATTGAAAATCCTCGTGTCGGCAGTTCGATTCTGTCTCTGGGCACCATACACAAAAAAGCCGCTCCACCCAGCGGCTTTTTTATTGCCCGATTGTCAGCCTTGCCACATCGGCGTACGATCAACCACCCGCATGCACATTGCACTGCCTGACGAGAGTACGCAGCCATGGTCTTTACCCCCCAAAGCCAAAACAGTTACAGCAAAGAAGAGCTGATTGCCTGCGGTGAAGGCCGTCTGTTCAATCCGGAAGACGGCAAGTTGCCGAAAGGCAACATGCTGATGCTGGATCGCATCACCCAAATTACCGCTGAGGGCGGCGCATTCGACAAGGGCAAACTAGTGGCAGAGCTGGATATCAACCCCGACCTCTGGTTCTTTGGTTGTCACTTCCAGGAAGACCCGGTGATGCCTGGCTGCCTGGGGCTCGATGCACTGTGGCAGCTCACTGGCTTTTTCCTGCTGTGGAAAGGCAATCACGGCAGCGGTCGTGCACTGGGCGCCGGGGAATTGAAATTTACTGGCCAGGTGCTACCCACATCCAAGAAAGTCACCTATGAGGTCGACTTCAAGCGGGTGATTGAACGCAAGCTGGTTCTGGGCATTGCCGACGGACGCGTACTGGTAGACGGCCGGGAAATTTACACCGCCACCGACCTCAAGGTTGGCTTGTTTACCAATACCGACAGCTTCTAAACACTGTAAAGCGCATTCAAATACCTACTGTGCTTGCTGGTTCACACCCGCAAGCACTCACACTTCAATTGTAAGTTCCGAGCAATCTTTGGCTGGCTTGGCACAGCAAATCAGTACTTCGCCCTCTTGGAGGGCAAAGCCAAGTTGTCGCCCATAGCTCACTTCGCCGGATTTCAGTTTAGAAATGCAGGCACCACAGTTGCCTGAGCGGCAGCTATAGAGGGGTGCCAAGCCCTGCTTTTCAGCAAACTCCAGCAGAGTGCCATCGCTCGGTTTCCATTGGTGGATAACTTTCGATTCAGAAAAAGTGACGACGGCTTTATCAGCTACTTCTTCTGTTGTTTCTTTGGCACTGATAGAGCCTTCACCAAAAAATTCGTAGCGGATATGTTTTTGAGAAATACCGATATCCAAAAGATCAGCATAAATAGCTCGCATAAACCCTTCTGAGCCACACAGATAAACGTCGCATTTATCCAGTTGAGGAATTTGTTTTAGCAACTCCGCAGAAATACGTCCTTCAGACTGATGCGTACGGCCAAGCCTATCTGTGGGCAGAGGCTGACTAAATACAGTGTGAATAGTTAGCCACTCGTAACCGCTAAACAATGTAAGCGCCTTGGCAAAAGCCTGGGTCTTGCTGTTTTGGGTTGCATGAATAAACCACACCGGGCGAGGTTCAGCACCTTGCTCAATATCATTCACGACACCTTCAAGCATGGCAATCATTGGGGTAATCCCAACACCACCGGAGATCAGCACAACAGGGCAATTATTGGCTTGCAGTGTAAATTGGCCGGATGGCACACCCGCTTGAATCACCGTGCCAATACCCACTTGATCGTGAAGGTATTTGGAAACAAGCCCCTGCTCTTCCCGCTTTACTGATATGCGATAGCCGTCTTCAACCGGTGCTCGCGACAAAGTATAAGTACGCTGTACGGGCTGTTTTGACCCGGGTATATACAATCGAATTGGCAGGAACTGACCTGGAGTGTATTTCTCAATCGATGCACCCTCTAGTGGCTCAAGAAAAAAAGACGTAATAGCATCACTTTCCTTTTTTATTTCGACCACTTGAAACTGACGGTAGGGGTCTGACTCAATATCATCAACGCTACGCCATTCTCCAGTTTGCTCAATAGCGGGAGAGCGCTCAACAAGTTCACCGCGCATCGGCATAAAACCAGGAATGTGAACCACAGATTCAACGTCCACTTGAATCACACATTGGCTGCCTTCAAAACGATTTTTCAGGCTGTCGTCCCACAGTATTTGAGCAACCCCCGACACAAACACAGAGTCGCCCGATACAAAATCAGGAAAGAAAAGGCCAACACGGCCATCGGATTGAATATTGCCTAAAGTGTTAAAAAAGTTATTGCCACTGAAATCAGGAAAATAGAGTTTACTTCCATCGACTCTGACAAAACCCGGCTTTCCACCTCTATGAGAGGCGTCAATTCCACTGGAGGCATTTTGATTAAACGCTTTTGTTCGTGAAGTGATAAAAAAAGTATCTGCACCTTCTATAAGTGCTTTTACACTTTTGTTTATGCATGAATGAATTTTGGCGCGACTGACATCCTCAAAGGCGTTACTCTCCATCCAAACCAGTTCTCGCTTTTGGATGTACTTGGGGCAGTTTCCAAAACTCTGCTCAACTTCGATGGAAAAGCTGTTTTCTCCAATAGAGTCGATTACACCATTCATACGGTTACGGCGTCGGGTTTCCAATTGAATTCCCAGCAGGCCAATTTTTTGCCCGTGCTTAAAATCCAAATCAAGCAAGCCGGTCAACGTAGGTAAAGCATTCAAGACTAAGCGGGTATTACTGGGTGAAGAGATAAACCCCCGCGGGCCAAACAATGGCACTGCCCAAGGATAGCCTCGCTGATCCACAAGCCCCAAAAGAACAAACGGCAACTCGCTGAAAAAATCGCGGTGCTGCTGTGGCATGGCTTCGCGAATAAAGTCTTCACCGTATTCTGCAACCACTTCAGCAACACCGCGGCGCTTTTGCACCGCGATTTCCGCCGCATGAAATTTTGAGGTTTGCGTTTTGGGCACTTTTTGCTTCCGCTATAAAATCCAGCCGACTCAGGCGTCAGGCAAAGGCGACCGAGCCATACCCACAAAACGCGGCTGCGCTTCAACACGCTGAAGCCAATCGCGTATAGCAGGGTAAGGCTCCAGACTGACACCACCTTCCGGCACGTGAGAGATATAGCTGTAACCAGCAATATCCGCCAAGGTGATGTTGTCACCAGCCAAGTAGCTACGCTCTTTCAGCAGGGGCTCCAGCACGTCAAAAAACCTTTCGGTTTTTTGCTTGGCAACGTCGTAATCCAGCTCAACACCAAACAGTTTGACCAGGCGTACCGCACAGGGGCCGTGTGCAATTTCACCGGCGGCTACTGACAGCCAGCGTTGTACCTCTGCAGCCTGAACCGGGTCTTGCGGCAGCCATTCGTAGCCATCGTTATATTTTCTTTCCAGATAAGTGATGATGGCATTGGAATCAGAAAGTGTAGTGCCGTTATCGTCAATAGCAGGCACCTGGCCAAAAGGGCTGATTTCTAGATACTCGGGCGCTTTGTGTGCGCCGTTCACCATATCCAGGTCGACGGTTTCGTAAGGAAGGTCGAGCAAAGACAGCATCAATTCCACACGGTGGCAGTGACCGGACAAAGGGTTTCGATACAGCTTAATGGGATCATTGGATTCTGAAAATTTGGGGTTCATGATTTGCTCCTGATCATTAAATACTTTTTTAAAGTCCCAGCTCTGATAAACCGGGATGGTCGTCCGGACGGCGCCCTTGTGGCCAATGGAATTTCCGTTCCTGTTGGGTAATGGGCAGGTCGTTGATGCTGGCGTATCGATGGGTCATCAAACCCTCCTGGTCAAACACCCAGTTTTCGTTGCCGTAGGAACGAAACCAGTTACCACTGTCATCGTGCCATTCGTAGGCATAGCGCACCGCAATGCGGTTGTCTTTAAAGGCAAACAGCTCTTTAACCAACCGGTACTCATGTTCCTTGTTCCACTTCTCTGTGAGAAAAGCCTGAGCCTCGTCACGACTGGTGATGAACTGGGAGCGATTTCGCCACTGGGTATCCAGTGAATAAGCCTGGGAGACTTTTTCCGGGTTACGGCCATTCCAGCCATCTTCGGCCAGGCGAACTTTTTCCCGCGCGGTTTCTTCGGTATAGGGGGGTAGCGGTGGTCTGGGCATGATTAAGCGTCTTGTGTTGGAGTTGAGGTGCGCCCACCATACAATTACCATTTAAATAAATAATTAACCATTTCAATAATTATCTATTTCAAAAAATGAAACAGTTAAGCAATAACCAGCCATGGAGCCACAGTGGATAAATTGCAAACCATGCGGGTATTTACGGAAGTCGCGGAGTGCCAGAGCTTTGTGGCAGCAAGCCGCAAGCTCAACCTTTCAGCGCCTGCGGCCACACGAGCCATCGCCCAGCTTGAACACACTATGGGTGTGAGATTGTTTAACAGAACCACTCGCAGTGTTCGGCTCACTGATGCAGGAAAACGATATTACGACGACGCCCGCCAGATTCTGGACTTGGTTGAGCAGGCAGAATCAACCGCATCCGGTGTGTACACGAAGCCAAAAGGTGTTTTATCAGTAACCGCGCCGGTGATGTTTGGGCAGAAATACATCGCTCCCCTTTTGGCAGAGTACCTGCAACAAAACCCAGCGGTGGATGTGAACGCGCTGTTCTATGACCGTGTTTGCAATATTCTTGATGAGGGATTGGATGTGGCCATTCGCATCGGCCACTTGCAGGATTCCAGCCTGTACGCGACCCAGGTGGGCACCATCCGGCAGGTCGTGTGCGGCTCACCTAGTTATTTTGAACAACACGGCAAGCCTGATGCCCCCACCGACCTGGTTAAGCACAGTGTAATACAGGCTCCTATTGCTGAATCATCCGCCACCTGGCGCTTCGACTCAGGCAAGAGCAAAACCACAGTAAAAGTATCGCCGCGCCTGCACTGCAATCAAAACGGCGCAGCCATTAGCGCAGCGAAAAGCGGTTTTGGAATCACCCGATTGATGTCTTACCAAGTGGGCGAAGAGTTTGAAGAGGGCTCGCTGGTGCGTGTGCTACAAGATTACGAAAGTGAGCCACTGCCCATCAACATCGTTTATATCGATGGCCGCAAAGCCAACGCCAAAGTGAGGGCGTTTGTTGACTTGGCGGTGGAGCAGCTACGACAAAACCCCTTTATCAATTACTCATAAAAAAGGACGTATTGGCACACCAATACGTCCTTTTTTACATAACGACTATTAGTTAAGTACTGTATCCGCAGGCACTATAGACAGGTTTTGAATCACGGTGTCGTTCACCGCTTCTCTGTCTTCATCACTAAAGGATGGCGTGCTGGGATCAGTGTCCGCCGGGAAGTTGGTAAACAGGAATTCCGCCAGGGCGTCTTGTTCCGTGCCCTCGTCAGCAAACGTCACGTTACCCAACTGCAGACCTTCCACTTCCAGGTCTACCAAGTTGGCGACACTGGCAGATGGGAATGGGTAGCGGTCGCCACCGCCCGCCAGAAAGCCCAAGGTCACAATGCGGAACGTCTGGGTGGCCGCTGTAGGGTCGAGTACACCATCGCGCACCACAACCACTTGGTTGCCACCAGCTTCTGCGCCGTTGTCGTCAAGTACCACCAGGTTGCGAATCCGCGAGCCGGCAGTGGCAACAATCGAGGGGCTCAAGCTGTCATCAACGGTTTGCGCAACCTGAGCGGGGTCGAAGCTAAAGCGAATACCGGCCACCTGTGGGAACTGGCCTGGGGTGGCGCCGTCAGCAGTAGCAGCAACACCGTGCTCCAGAACTTCTTTAAGCTGGGCGCCGGTCAGAGTCAGCAAGGTCAAGCTGTTGTTAAAGCGCAGGGCGATTTCCAGGTCCAACTGGGAAATCTCACCGGGGTTGCTGATGCCCGGTACACCCACCGGTGGGTTGCACACCAGGGCGTCATCGCCAGTGGCACCAGCCGGTACATTACAGGCACCAATGGGGGCACGAATACCACCGCCGTTTTTAATGGACACACTCACGTTGGCCTCGCTGGCCTGAGCGTATTCCAGATTGGCCTGGGCGGTCAGGTTGCCCAGGTTGGTCTCTTCCGTACGCACAGAGCCGCGCTCACCGTTCAGGTACACAGAAGTAGAACCAAACACGTTGCCGGCGCGAGCGGTCAACGCGGTGGTCAGGGCATTGGAGATTTCAACCACACCGTCAATGGCATCGGCGAGGCCCAGATTGTTTTCGGCGAGGCCCGCATCGTCGGTGGCGTAAGCGCCGTTGACGGTGCTGTCCAACTGGCCAGTAAGCAAAATGCCGCGACTGTCGAAGTTCACTACCAAGCGCCCCAGGTAGGTGTAATCGCCGTCGGTATTCACCACCAGAACCGGTTCATTGGTCGGGCTTCTAAAGCGCTGGGGGTATTCACCGGCAGCACTGTCGCCATCGCGCAGTCGGTCGTTGTTGTCGGCCAGAATCGTGTTTGAACCACCGGCAACAATAATGTCTACGTCGTTCAGACGAGTGGCCAGCTGGCGCTCGATAGCAATCTGTTGCATGTGAGCCAGCAGGATAATCTTGTCGATACCGTCTGCGGTCAGGGCATCCACATCCTGCTGGATAATCGCCGCCAGCGCATCGATGTCGGTGCTGTCTGCCGGGGCAATGGTGACGTCACCGGGTGAAGAGATGGTATTCAGCGTCGGGGTGGTGGCACCAACAACACCGATACGCTCACCACCAACTGTAATCACGGTGCGACCGGCAATCTGGTTACTCAGGGTTTGCGCTTCAGCGCCATCGGTTCCGACCAGACCTGCCAGATCAGCGTCGGTGGAGAAATCCAGGTTGGCTGACAAATAAGGGAACTGTGCGCCGGGCCAGGTAGCGCCGCCATCGGTTTCCGACTGCAACAGATCCGCCACATCGCCGGTGCCCAAATCAAATTCGTGGTTGCCAAACGCAGAGGCCTGTACACCCAGGGCATTCAGGTAGGCCACGTGAGCACGACCGGTATCGGGAACCCCAAGTACCCCAGCCAGAGCGCTGTCGCTGGCCACGTTGTAGTCGGGGCCGGGAATCCAGTTGTCGCCTGAGCTCAGCAACAAAGTGTTGCTGAAGTCACCGCGAAAATCGTCCACCAATGCAGAAAAACGCACCGCATTATTGATAATGTCGCGGCCGCCATCCACATCGGCAAAGTGCAACAGCTGCAGTTCAAAATCACTCTGCTCGTCAGAGCCACAACCCGCTAACGCGAGGCTGGCCACACCCGCCACAAAAAATGACTTGGCCTTGTTCATGCGAAAACTCCTGAATGTATTTGTGTGAGACAGGCGACATTAAAAATTTTCGATGACGAGGCAGTTACCAAAATATAAACATTTAGAGACAGTTCAGAGTCATAATGGCGCCATGGTTGTTCTTATTGATTTTCTCGACTTTGCTGGCACCGCTGCTTTTGCCACCTCTGGGGCGCTACTGGCAGCGCGCAAGCGCCTGGATATTATTGGCTTTGTGTTTATCGCCAACATTACCGGTATCGGCGGCGGAACCCTGCGGGACTTATTGTTGGATACCCCTGTATTTTGGCTGGATCAGTGGCACTACGTAACCACTTGTACCGTGGCCGCGATGATCACCTATTTTGCCAGTCGCTCTATCAACCGTGGCTCAAAAGCGCTGTTGTGGGCGGATGCGGTGGGTATGGCGCTGTTCAGCGTATTAGGTGCCCAAAAAGCCACAGCACTGGGCATGAGCATACCGGTGGCCGCCATCATGGGTATGTTCAGTGCCTGTGTGGGCGGCATTATTCGGGATGTAATTTTGAATGAGGTGCCCATGGTTTTTCAGCGGGAAGTGTACATTACCGCGTCGCTGGTGGGGGCTTTGGGTTATTCCGTATCCGCAACGCTGTTTGGGTTTGCGCCCCTATTCTGCATTCTCGCTGGCTGTGTTACTGCGTTCGCGGTTCGCGCACTGGCGATTGCCTTTAAGTTAAGCCTTCCTGCGCACAAGGGAATTGAATAGCGGGTCTGTTGGTATGACTGCGAGCAGCGCAATCAAAGGAGAACTATCTCTTGCGTTTTAAGGGCAGCGTTTCGATGCCCTGGGATGAGATACGGTTAAGTGCTGTGGTCATCTGCCGCTGACTGTCAAAAGGCCCAACAATTACCCGATAGCGTTGCCCAGAGCCGGAGCGTACGTTTTCAATAGCGGCATTGGTAAAGTTCATCAGCATCAGTTGAACCCGACGGGTTTCCGCATCCTGCTGCTTGGAAAACGAACCCGCCTGTACCAAAAACACATCGCCGCTGGCAGCGGGCCTGGACGGCTTAGGTGTTTGCGTGGACGTTACAACCGTTGGGCTGCTTTGCGGAGTTCGTTGAGTTTGAGGCTGTGCTGGCAGCTCAGTGACCGGGGCCTCCTGCTGCACTACCACTTCGTCGTGGCGCAACAAGCTGTGGAATTCAAACTCCGGCTCACTTTGCTCCACCGGTGCCGGACGAGTCGCAGTAACGGGTATATCCGGGCGGATACCGGGCACCAGAATCATCGCCGTCGCCAAGCTGCCCACCGCCAGCCCGGAAATAAACCAGAACATACCGCCATTCCTGCCAGACGGAGAATTTTTGCGGGCAGTGGGTGCTTTGCGGCGGGTGGTTTGGCTGCGAGAGTTGCTGCTGCGCTTTTTGCCTTTTCCGTAGTTGGAGTAGTCTCGACTCATCAGTTGTGTATTCCGTTTTCGCCGCCAGATCATAACAGGGGCGCGCATAGTACAGAAGCAGCCCGCTGCTGACTACTCAGCTGTCGACAAATCGCAACGAAATCCGGTTACGTCATATCCTGCGGATCCACATCCACTGACCAACGCACTTTTCTGGCCGCAGGCACATTGGCCAACTGCTGACACCACTGGGCCAACAGCTGCTGCAATTGTGGCCGTTGCGAAAATGTGAGGCTCAGCTGATAGCGATAACGGCCACTGCGTTTTTCCAAGGGCGCAGGCAGAGGCCCCAGATAGCGGCAGTGCTCACTGGCTGGAACCATCTGTTCCGCGCACTGGCGCGCCTGTTGCAAAAACATTTCTACATCGCTGGGGTTTTTGGCTTCTGCGCGCAGCAGCGCCATGTGGCTGAAAGGGGGGATCGCCGCCAATTGACGTTCACGCAGTAACTGTGCAGCAAACGCCGGATAACCCTGCTGGCTGAGCATTTGAATCAACGGGTGATCACTGTAGTGAGTTTGCAGAATTACTCTCCCCGGCTTGTCACCACGCCCAGAGCGCCCGGCCACTTGAACAATCAGCTGACCCATTTTTTCCGCGGCGCGAAAATCCGCACTGAACAAACCGCCATCTGCATCGAGGATGGCCACCAGAGTCACATCCGGAAAATGATGGCCTTTGGCGAGAATCTGGGTACCTACCAGCACACAAGGGTCGCCCTGATTAACAGTTTTCACCACTTGCTGCATTGAGGACTTGCGGCGAGTGGTATCTCGATCCACTCGGATCACCGGCACTTGCGGGAACAGTGCCTGCAATTCCTGTTCGCCACGTTCAGTACCCTGCCCCAGGTACTGCAGCTGGCTGCCAAAACAGTTAGGGCATGCGGCCGGAATGGAAGACTGATGGTCGCAGTGATGGCACCACAGCTTGCCATCACTCAGGTGTACGGTCATGGGCATATCACAACGATGGCAGCTAGCGCTCCAGCCGCAGTCGTGACACATCAGTGTGGGTGAAAACCCACGCCGATTCAGAAACACCAACACCTGATTGCCGGCTTTCAGTTCGCTGGCAATAGCGGACACCAGCTCGGGACTAAAACCCGAACTAAGGGGTTTTTTGCGAATATCCAATACCTGCCAACTGGGGGGCACCGCGCTACCGGGGCGGCCCCGCAGCAGTAACTTTTGATAGCGACCAACAGCGCTGTTTTGCAGACTTTCCAAAGCCGGAGTGGCACTGCCTAAAATCACCGGTATGCCTTCCCGATGGGCTCGCAACACCGCCAAATCCCGGGCGTGGTAACGAAACCCTTCATGCTGCTTAAAAGAGCTGTCGTGCTCCTCGTCCACAATAATCACACCGGGGTTGAGCAACGGCGTAAAAATGGCCGAGCGGGTGCCAATAACTACCGGCGCCTCACCACTGCGGGCCTGCTGCCAGGCTTGCAGCCGTTCGCGGTCGGTCAAGCCAGAATGAATGACCGCCAGGGGGCGATTGAAGCGCTGCTGAAAGCGTTTAACCGTTTGCGGAGTCAGACTGATTTCCGGTACCAGTACCAATGCCTGGCGACCATAGCGCAGGGCTTTTTCGATTACCTGCAAGTAAATTTCGGTTTTGCCACTGCCAGTTTCACCATCCAACAGGTAGCTGTGGTAACCGTGCAGTTCAATCTCTGCAATAACCTGCTGCTGGCCCTCATAAAGCGGCAGGGGCTGCTCCCCCAGCAGGTTTTCTTCCGGGGCGTCTGGCAAATCAGGCTCAGCCCAGTAGCTTTCCAGCAGTTCTTTTTTTATCAAGCTGCGCAACGCCTCTCGGGAAATGCCATTTTCATCCAACAGTAGGCGATCAGCGCTTTGGTGTTGCTGCAATAGGGTCAGCAACTCTTGCTGGCGTGGGGCTCTGCTCAACCCGCCTTTAGGCAAGCCCTTACCTCGGGTGGTCAAACGCCAACGTTGCTGACGATTGCAAAGCAATGACTCTCCCTTGCGAAGTAGCACCGGCAAGGTGTGCAGCAAGGCTTCGCCGATGGGGTGTTGATAATAGCCAGCGGCCCACAAAAACAGCTTAAATAGCTTTTCTGGGAAAAGCGGTTGCTCATCCAATACCTCGGTAACCGCCTTGAGCTTATGGCTCGGTACATCGGTACCCTGAACGCTGCCGATCACCACCCCCACAACCTGGCGATTGCCAAATGGCACCCGTACCCGCACCCCCGGCAACAGCGGGCTATCACTCCCCACCGGGGGCAGATAATCAAAGCTTCGCCGCAACGGTGACGGCACAGCAACTCGGTACAACATGGCGGTTGAATTCGTTAGGCTTTGCGAGTAGTATTCGCGATCCATTTTTCAGGGTATACGGTGCCCGGCGCGATAAGGCCCAGCAAAGGCTGAAGTCTGAGCGACCAGGTGGCGGTATGCAAGATACTTGAGGCAATACAAATGAAAGCTGACATTCACCCTAACTACGGCCTGCTGAAAGCCACCTGCAGCTGCGGCAACGTCGTTGAAATCAACTCCACTCGCACTGGCGACATCCACCTGGATGTTTGCTCTGCCTGCCACCCGTTCTACACCGGCAAGCAAAAAGCCGCTACCACTGGTGGCCGCGTGGACAAGTTCAAGAAGCGCTTTGGTGGCCGTTCTACCAAGAAGTAAGCTTTCAGATGTTCTCTGTACTGTCTGTACAACGGGAACACGCCCAAACAAAAAGCGTTGCAGTGATTATCTGCAACGCTTTTTTTGTGCTCCTATGCAGCGGGTGTTTTGCAGAAAACAACCACTGCCCACCCTTTGCCACCACTGAAAAAGTCACCATCAAAACCGTGGTGGATGGCGACACTGTTCACCTAAACGATGGTCGCAAGGTGCGCCTGCTGGGCATTAACGCGCCAGAATTAGGTCGCAACGGAAAACCCGACCAAGCTTACGCCCGGCAGGCGACCCTTGCATTGAGGGAATTTCTAGGCAGCGGCGGGGGTTTGTTATATGACCAGGATCGGCGAGACAACCACGGCCGTACACTAGCACACCTCTACAATTCAAAAGGCCAAAGCGCCGAAGCCTACCTGTTGCGCAGCGGCCTTGCCTGGCATGTAGCCATTCCCCCGAACCTAAGCTTGGCAAGCTGCCTGAAAAGCGCGGAACAGCAGGCCCGCCACCGCAAGCTGGGTCTTTGGCAGCAGCAACGCATAACCCAAGCATCGAAAGTGGCTCAAGGTGGCTTTCAGCGCATCAGCGGCGAGCTTAACAACATTCAGTTTGGCAAACGCGGTTGGTGGCTGGATTTCGGCCCTCAGCTGTCTGTAGTGATCTACCCAGAACATCAACATCGATTTAATCGCCAACACCTATCACAACTACAAGGCCAAACCATCACCCTACGCGGTTGGGTGTACCGATCGAAAAACCCCAAATACCAGCCTTGGCGCATAAAACTGGAAACCCCTTACGGGTTGGAAAATTGAGCGGCTCAATCCACCAGCCACACCCGATTTAGTTCCCCTCTTTACCTATCTTTTCAAATACAAAACTTTGCAAACAGTTTCGGAACAAAACGTTTACACAGCGTTCTATTTTCCGAACCTTGAAGTTCACGTTAAGCGCATTTTTTACATTGCTGTTTAGCGTTTGCCATCACTTTACAAGTGGTCGTTGATGTATTTAAACCTTGTAACAGGATCTCGAAATGAAGCCTAATTTTCTAAAAAACAGCCGCAAGAAAATTCTCTTAACCGCCATTGCGTCCGGCCTGATGATCGCCGGCAATTCCGCATTGGCCAGTGATGACGAAGGCGTTTACGCCAGCATTAATTACGGCATTTATGACATCGATTCCGTGGATGCCAACAGCGACGGCCGCAACGTTGCCGCCGATTTTGACGACGACAACGGCTTTGGCCTTGCGGTTGGTTACCAGTTCAAAGGCAATTCCTGGGGCAATGTTCGCGTCGAATTTGAATACCAGAATTACGACAACGACGCCGAGGTGGTTAACTTTAACGGCAACGTATTCACTCGCGGTGCTGGCACCGTTGCCGGTGACGTAGAAGTTGATTCCTACATGGTGAACGTGACCCAAGAGCTGGCCCAGTGGGACAAATTTACCCCTTACGTGGGCATTGGCCTTGGCATTCAGGACATCGACGCCAACTTCCAGTACAACCCCACACTGGGCGCTTCCATTAACGACAGCGACACCGTGTTTGCCTATCAGGCGTTTTTGGGATTGGATTACAGCATCACTGAACCGCTGAAAGCCTTTGTGGAATATCGCTTCCAGGGTACAGAAGACGCTGACCTGACCCGCGCCGGTGGCGGCCCCGGTGGTTTCCAGCTGACGGTTCAGGATTCTGACTTCGACACCAGCGACAGCATTTTGCTGGGCCTGCGTTACCACTTCTAAAGCGGCAAAACGCGCAATAAAAAAGGGTAGCCCGAAAAGGCTACCCTTTTTGTTTTTCAGCAGTTAGGCCGATGATCAGTTGAGTATATCACCCAAATTGATCAGCTGAGTTTCACCGCTGTTGTCATCAACACCGTCGTTGTCATTCACGATAAACACATCGCCGTCCAACACCGCACTGCCTTCGATCTTCTCGTACACCAAACCGCCGGGAGCGGTCAGGTCGCCTTCGGCAATCAGGTCTCTCACCAAGGTTTTGGTAATAGTATCTCCGTCACTCAGAGCATTGACGTTAAAGCGGTACAAGCGCTTGATCGCCGCATCCGGGCCACCTTGGTTATCACGTTCTACCACCAGGAAGTCACCGCCACCCAGTGAGGTGATGTCGGACAAGCCAACCCAGCCACCATTTTGCGATGCGACCGCATCCAACGGGTAGAAGAAGAACGTCCAGGTTCCGCCAGCCACATTGTAAACACCAATACGCGGGTTGGTCTCGCCGGTCCATGCGCGTTGGAACGCCACGTAGGCAGAACCGTTGTACTCGGCCACGCCTTCAAAACCAAAGCGCAGCTGAATGTTATTGACCGCATTGGGCAGCCGCACCACATCTTCGATCACACCCTGACTGTCGGTTTTGAAAATAAAGTTGAGGCTGTTGACCGGCCGACTGGCGTCGCCCACGGTGCCAGAACCTTCAGAGGCGACCCAGAAACCACCATCGCTGGCCACGGAAATACCTTCCGGGTCAATATTGACGGTTTTATCGGTATTGATTAACAACTCCAGGTCTTCGGAATCAAACACATCCACGCGAGTGGCGTCGTCTTCCGCCGTACCATCGGCAACCGCCACCGTAGAAGTACCGGCAAACACATCATTGCTGTCACGCAGGGTAATTTCGGCACTGATGCGCGCGGGTTCTGCGCCCAGGTCGATGGAGAATATGCGGTTGCTGCCGTAGAAAGAATCTTCCACTGCGTACAAGGTGTCCTCGTTCAGACTGTCCGCCGCCAAACCCGACAGAGCACTCCAGGGGATCGGCGTACCATTAAGCCGGTCGGCAGATTCCAGAGTGGGATAAGACGCATCAGAGTTGGTGTAGTTGTAAATATTCAGCACCGAACGAATCTTGTCGCCGCGATCGTCTTCTTCACTGGCTACTACCAGCAAGTTGCGAGACGGAATCGCCAGTGCCCCTTCCGGGCCAGCGCCCGTAGGCAAGGTTTGCTTGTACACCGGATTGGCAGGGTCGGCCACATCGTAAACAAACACCAGGCTGGAACGCTCAGAGTTAACAAACAGCAAGCGGCTGTTGCCGTAAACGCCCACTTCGACGTTTTCCGGTTCGTTGCCTTTGTTGCCAGAGCGATCATCCGGGTAATGACCAAAGCGCACTGCCATATGATCCAGGCTGTTGCCAGAGGTAAACACCACATCACCGTTGGTGTTGAATACGGTAAAGCCGCGGCTGCCGCCATCCAGGTCACCTTCATCGGCGGTGGCAAAATAGTTGCTGTTGATCCAGGCAACACCATCCGGCTCACGCACTACTGCGCTTTGGGATTCAGTCAGGGAAATAATCGCCGGGTCTTCTTCGGTGGCATCAATCTGATCGAGATCCACACTGCCCGCAGAGAAGTCATTAACAATGCTGCCGTCAGCCAGGTTAACCAGAACGATGTGGTTGTTCTCCTGAAGAGTCACCACGGCAATATTATTTTCGTTGATATCTACGTATTCCGGCTCTGGGTCACCGGGAAACAGATCGGCGACGCCGGTGAGATCAACAGTACTCGCAGCCCAGGTGGATGGATCACCGCTCAAGCTAACGATCACCAAGCTTCCCGCAGGAGCCTGCGGAGGAGCGCCATCACCCAGGTCTTCATCGCGCTCATTTTCAATCACGACCGCAGCAAAACTGCCGTCCGGGCTCACCGCTACCGAATCCGGCTGACCACCCACATCGATAGAGCGTATGGAAGTGCGTGTGGCGATATCGATCACATCCAGTGTGCCGGACACATTGATAAAGTCCGTCGAGGTGTTAACACCCACAATGGCGTTGTCGCCAACCACCGCTACCGAAGTCGGCTCACCGGCCAGACCCAGCAGTCCCAAACCCAAAGGGGCATCGGGGTTGCTAATGTCGACAAAACCCACTTGATCTTCCGGGCTGTCGGTATACACCAACGTCATGCCGTCAGTACTGGCGGCTACGATCTCTGCTGCGGTTTCTGTGTCGGTATCACAGCTGGCATCGGTCAACGTACAGATCGGGAACGACGCGATGCGATTAAAATTTTTACTGTTATCCAATACTGCGGCGTTACACACAAAAGAGGTATCGTCGATTTCCCCACTGTCCAGCGCGCCGTTGCTGTTGTCGTCAACACCGGAATCAATCTGCACACCACCGGCGAAGCAGTTGCTGTTGCCTTGCAGCAACGTGGTTTGCTGTACCAGGCTGGTAAGGCCATTGGTGCCGTTCGTGCCATTAGTTCCATCTGCACCGTCGTCACCATCGCAAGCAACAAGCCCGGCACAGGCTAACGCCAGCAGCGAGCTTTTAAACAAACTGTTAGACATGAAAGAGTTCCCCTATCTGTGTGGTTAAGAGGGGGAACTATTGATCAGAAAAATGACCTGGAGGTGACAAATAAATATCCGTGGAGTGACAGTTATATGACTGCCCGGTGTCTGTCTAAACAAACACTTCCTGCAAAAACTGACCGGTAAGGCGATTAAAAATATCCGGCTTTTCCGCGTGCAGCCAATGGCCGGTACCGGCAATCATTTTGAAACGTTTATTGGGGAAGAACTGATTGATGGCATCGGCGTGCTCAGCGGTGATGTAGTCGGAACTTTCACCTTTAATAAACAGCGTCGGGCACTGACTTGCGCTGCCTTCCGGTGCCGCCAATATTTGTGGGTAACAAGACAATACCGCTGGCAAGTTCAAGCGCAGTGCAAATTGCTGGTGTTCATTGCGGTAGAGATTTTTGAGCAAGAACTGGCGAACACCGGGCTCAACCACGTACTCCGCCAGCTGTCGATCTGCCTCAGAGCGATTGGACACCTGATCCAGACGCAAGTTCTGTAACCCTGCCAACACCGCATCGTGGTGTGACCGGTAAGCCACTGGGGCGATATCCGCCACCACCAGTGCCGCCACACGCTCATTCCCGTGTAACGCCAGTTGCATAGCAACTTTGCCACCCAGGGAGTGACCGACGATGGCGGCGTTTTCGATAGTATTGGCTTCCATGTACTGAGCTACGTCGCTGGCCATTTCTGATAACGTCATGCTGTCGCTGCGCCCGGAGCGACCGTGGTTGCGCAAATCCAGACGGTGCACCCGATACTGGCTTTCCAGATACTTGCCCAACTGCCCAAGGTTGTCTGACATACCGAACAAACCATGAATCAAAACAACCGTTTGCGAGCCATCACCGGCTATTTGGCTATGCAGGTTTACTGTGGCGGACATAATGGGCTTCCTGAAGTCTGTGTCAAAAAATGCTAAGGTCTAACACGCTATTTTAGCAACCGTCCGAAGCCTTGAGGAGTTTGCAATGCCCCACAGAGTCCATCGTTTTGCCTATTTTGTGTTGAGCCTGGCTCTGTTGTGCAGTGGCTGCGGTGGAGGTGGCGGCGGTTCCACCCCTACCCCCCCGAGTCCACCACCTGCACCAGCACCACCCCCATCTCCGCCATCTCCGCCACCGGCGCCCACGCCACCCGTGCAAATGGGCAGTCTGGAAGCAGAATTGGTTGCCATTGAATACGGCACCGCCAACGACAATCAGTGGCAGCGCCCCAGCAGCCAGATTCGCAGCACGCTGGCCTCGGTGATCGACGAAATCATCAACCAGCGCATCGATGACGCCCACACTGAAGCCCTGACCATAGGCTACGAAGTGGTGGTGTTTACCGATACCGACGTCACCCCAAACCGGGTTCACCATATTCTGCGTGAGGTACAGCAGGTGCCCGCCAGTGCGTCTACCGGTGGTGGCACATATGTGTTCGACAACAACGGTCGGGATTTGGTGATTGAGTCACCCCACCCTCTGTCGGATATCAACACGGAATTACAAGGCATTGAGCTGTATCTGGCCACAGGGGCGAAGGCGCTGCTGCTGTCGGGCACTCGCCGCGACAGCTCAACGTCCGTTGGCACCTGTCAGGCGGGCTTTGCCGACTCTGATGCCTCCCACAATATCGAGCACCTTTTTCAGGTATCCCACGAAGCTCTGGACAGCGGTGACACTCTGTTTTTACAGCTGCATGGATTTGGCAGTTCCACCAGAGCTACCCTGCAAAGCCAGTGCGACCCAACCGCCAATGCCTTTTTGGTGAATTTAAGTGAGAGCGTTAACGATCTGTCCGACCCAGTTTTGGGTGGATTTATTCATGAGTTGGATGCACAGATTATGGCCGGCGGCAGCATTACCTCCTGCCTCTATTCACCCAGCCAGGACGTGGACATCAACGATCGATTTACCTCCAGCCTGGGAGGCACACTCAACACCCAGGGGCGTTTTAACAACAGTTCACCAAGCCTTTGCGACCAGCCCGCCACTGCCAATAGCCGACGCTTTATTCATATTGAACAAAGTTTTGATATTCGTATGGGTCAGGGGGATCGAGCGATTATGAACGGCCATATTGTGGATGCGGTGGAGACGTTTTTTCCTTAACAGCTGCGGGCTTCGCGCTACGGGCGGCGAGCTGATCCAGCGAGTTTCAAGCTGAGCACGTAAAAGCAATTACGCGCGATCTGCTCGAAGCCCGAGGCTGAACTACAACAACGCCCTGGGCGACACTTGCAATACTTTGCGGGTACTCAGGTAACCGCACAAGCCGGTGATACTACCTAGCAGCAGCGGCAGTAACAGCCAGAGCAACAAGCTGCTTTGGTAGCTGATATCAAACACCCGCTGATACAGCTGTTGGCACGCCAGTTCCACACCCAGTGCGGCAAACACCCCTGCGAGCACACCCAGCAAACTGTATTCCGCCAGTGTGGCAGAACGCAGATAGCGGCGGCTGGCGCCAAAGGCACGCATTAATGCCCCCTCTCGCAAACGTTCGTCCAAGGTGGATTGAATCGATGCCAACAGCACGGTGACACCGGCCACCAAAACGAATAACAGCATCAGTTCTACCATCAGCGATACCTGCCCCAACATCTGCCTTGCCTGACGCACAATGGCATCGACCTCGATCAGCGATATGGACGGGAAGGCCTTGAGCAAGTCCAGCAACAGAGGTTGCTGCTGTTCCGGCAAACGGAAACTGGTGAGGTAGTAGGCGGAAAAATCTTCCAGCACACCGGGCTGGAAAATAATGTAGAAATTGGGAGAAAACGATTGCCAGTTCACCGTGCGCAGGCTGGTCACTGTGGCACTGATTTGGGTACCGGCAATGTCGAAATTCAGGGAGTCCCCCAGCTGAATGCCCAGCCGTTCTGCCAAGTCTTGCTCCACCGATATTTCCGGCTGAACGGATTGGCTACGCCACTCGCCGCTGACTATTTTGTTGTTCTCTGGCAATTGTTCCAGCCAGGTAAAATTCAGCTCGCGGTTGGGGGCAGAGTTATCCTTGCCCTCTTCTCCCTCCCACAACAGGCGACCGCGAACAATGGGGTACAATTTGGTTTC
Organism: bacterium SCSIO 12696; assembly: GCA_024397955.1. Taxonomy (NCBI): domain Bacteria; species bacterium SCSIO 12696. The sequence goes on along the minus strand of CP073744.1, from coordinate 2,455,885 downwards.
CAGGCCGGCGTCAGCCAGCTGTTGCTGAAAAGCCTGACGTTCAAACGGCTGGATATTAAACACGAACTTATTGGGCGCATCCTTGGGCAGCTGCGCCTGCCATTCGTTAACCAGGTCTGTGCGCAGCAGCACCAGAATCACCATCACCATGGCGGTCAAACCAAAAGCCAGAAGCTGGCCGGTGGTGGTGCCGGTATGGCCGACCAGATTGCGCAAACTGCGCAACCACAGTTTGCCTGCGGCCGCTGACGCCGACAGCGAACCCCTCAACCAGCGCAGCAGTACAAATACCAAAGCCCCTAGAACACCGATGGCTACCGCGGCCACACAGAGGATTAACAGCACTTCGGCAATGTTGTCGAACAGCATTAATAACAGCCCCGCCAGTGCTCCAAACGCGACGCCGTAAACCAGCCAGGCGGATGGCGGCACCGGGGTTAACTCGCGGCGAAACACCCGCAGTGGTGGAATGCTTTTGAGGCGCAGCACCGGCGGCAAAGCAACACCCAGCACCAACAGTAATGCGGTGGCAATGCCGGTGAAATAAGGAGCAGCACTGGCTACAGGTACCTGGGTGGTCAGCAAGCTTTGAATCACATCCAACAAACCCAGGTGAACCAACCAACCCAACACAGTGCCTATGGCGCCCGCCAGCAGAGCCAGCAGCAATAACTGCCAAACATACAGTTTGACCAATGCCGCTTGCTGAAGCCCCAAGCAACGCAGCAAACCGCTGACATCGAAATGCCGTTCGCTGTAACGCCGCGCCGCCATGGCGATGGCAACCGCCGCCAAAAATACCGTCAGCAGCGCCGATAGCCCGAGAAACTGCTCCGCCCGATCAGCAATATTACCGGTGCGGCCACTGGCCCCCCGTGCCGAACGAAAGCGGTGCCCTGGCCCCAGCTGTGGTTCCAGCTGAGCACGCAGCTGCTGGCTGCTATCGCCAGCAAACAGGTAGCTATAGGTAATACGACTGCCCGGCTGAACCACTTCTGTGGCGGCCAGATCTGCGGCGTTCATCAATACCCGGGGGTTGAAGTTGAACAGGCCACCCACGCTGTCGGGTTCGTAGGTCAATATGCGGTCGATGCGAAACTCACTGGCACCCAGCGACACCGTATCTCCCAGCTCCACACCCAAACGGGTCAAGACCCGCACATCCACCCACACACTGCCCGGTTCCGGTGGATGGTTAACACCGTACTCTTCACCGTAGGGGCGCAACGCCGTGCGTAGCTCACCTCGCAATGGATAACGGTCACTGACCGCCTTGATATTGGTGAGCAAAAACTCGTCATTGAATGCCACTACGGTGGCAAATTCGGTGGTTTCAGCGGTATCCAGCCCCAAATCTCGCCCCTGCTGTAACCAATCGGGGTTTGGCTCGCGGCTGTTGGTTAAAATCAGGTCGGCGCCCACCAATTGCGCGCTCTGTTGTTGCAGCAAGCGGGCAAAACGGTCGGTTAACAGGTTAATGGTGGTCACCGCAATCACTGCGACGATCAGTGCCAATAACAGCACTCGCAATTCACCCGCGCGCCAATCCCGGCGCAGCATCTGGCCTGCCAACATCACCGGTTTCAAAGCGTTGCCTCGGGCTCATCATCCACCACACAACCGGCGGACAGACGTATCTGGCGATCACAACGCTGGGCCAGATGTTCATCGTGAGTGACCAGCACCAGGGTTGTGCCCTGTTCCCGGTTCAGTTCAAACAGCAACTCGATGACCTTTTCGCCGGTGGCAGCGTCCAGGTTGCCGGTGGGCTCATCCGCCAACAACAATTGGGGTGAGGTCACAAACGCCCGGGCAATGGCCACTCGTTGTTGTTCGCCCCCAGACAATTGCGCCGGGGTATGACTGAGGCGATCCTGCAAGCCCACCCGTTGCAACAACTGGCGACCTTGTTCAGCGCCACTGGCACCGCGCAATACTTCTATGGGCAAGGTGACATTTTCCAGAGCAGTGAGATTGGGCAACAATTGAAACGACTGAAATACAAAGCCCACCAAATCGGCACGCAGGGCCGCACGGCCGTCTTCATCCAGCTCAGCAAGAGACTGCCCGCACAGTGCTACATCGCCACTACTGGGCAGGTCCAGCCCCGCCAGTAAACTCAGCAACGTGGACTTGCCAGAACCAGAGACACCGACCACCGCCACTGTCTCTCCACTCTTGATGGCGAAACTGACATCATTGAGAATGGTCAAAGGGCCATCCCCGGTAGGAACTACTTTTCTGAGGTGACTGGCATTAATAACTGCATCGGTTTGTGAATTGCCCATGAAGAAAGTCTTTTTTTCCGTAATTTTTTTATTGGTAGCGTCACTGTCTGCCACTGTCCCCGCGCAATCCATTTTGGTGTTGGGGGACAGTCTCAGTTCGGCCTATAACATGAGTCAGCAGCAGGGCTGGGTCAACCTGCTGCAACAAAAATTGACAGACGAATACCCCAGTGGCAATTACCGGGTTATCAACTCCAGCACCAGCGGTGACACCACCGCAGGGGGCCTCAACCGCCTGCCCGCGATGCTGAGCCAACATCAACCTGCGGTGGTGATTATTGAGCTGGGCGGCAATGACGGTTTGCGCGGCTTATCGTTAAAACAAATGCGCAACAACCTGAGCCGTATGATCGAGTTAAGCCAGGAAAACAACGCCCAGGTGATTCTCGCCGGCATGCACATTCCCCCCAACTACGGCCAGCGCTATACCCAGCAATTTCACCAGGTGTATCAAGATCTGACCAGTGACTACAACCTGAGCCTGATTCCCTTTCTGCTGGAAAATGTCGGCGGCGTCAGTGAGTTTATCCAGGCGGACGGTTTGCACCCCAATGCCAAAGCGCAGCCGGTTATTCTCGCCAATGTGTGGCCGCACTTGGAGCCGTTAATAGAGCATTGAGGTATTCATTCCCGCGCAGGCAGGAATGACGAGCCCAGTTGAATTTCCCATATTCACCCCCAAATAGTCTCCATCACAAACTGACTGGAGCAACACCACGTGGAACAGTATCGTGGCACCACTATTCTCTCCGTGCGTCGTAACGGCAAAGTCGTTATTGGCGGCGATGGCCAGGTAACTCTTGGTAACACCGTGATGAAAGGCAACGCCAAAAAAGTGCGTCGCCTGCACAACGGCAAAGTCATCGCCGGATTTGCCGGTGGCACCGCCGACGCCTTTACCCTGTTTGAACGCTTTGAAGCCAAACTTGAAGAACATCGAGGCAATCTCACCCGCGCCGCCGTAGAGCTGGCCAAAGACTGGCGCACCGACCGCATGCTGCGTCGCCTGGAAGCGCTGATGGCCGTGGCCGACGAAACCGCCTCTCTGATCATCACTGGCAACGGTGATGTGATGCAGCCGGAAGACGATTTGATCGCCATCGGCTCCGGCGGCGCCTTTGCTCAATCTGCCGCCCGCGCCCTGTTGGACTGCACTGAAATGAGCGCCCGCGAGATTGTCGAGAAAGGCTTGGATATCGCTGGTGACGTGTGTATTTACACCAACAAAAACCGCACTATTGAAGAAATCGACTACTAAAAAATTCTGTCATTGCGAGTCGCCTCTTCTTCTCAGAAAAGGCAACACCAGCCTCTCAACGTCTGTGCCAATTTGATGAAGGTTGCTCGGCCAGGCTCGCAATGACAAACCACAGGATTACTCATTACATGTCCAATATGACCCCAAGAGAAATTGTTTCCGAACTGGACCAACACATTATTGGCCAGGACAAAGCCAAGCGCGCCGTCGCTATTGCCCTGCGCAACCGCTGGCGCCGTATGCAACTGAACGAAGAGTTGCGCAACGAAGTGACCCCAAAAAATATTCTGATGATCGGCCCCACCGGCGTCGGTAAAACCGAAATTGCCCGCCGCCTGGCACGACTCTCCAACGCGCCTTTTATCAAAGTGGAAGCCACCAAGTTTACCGAGGTGGGTTACGTGGGCCGCGAGGTGGACTCCATTGTGCGCGACCTGGTGGAAACCGCTGTTAAACAAGTGCGTGAACAGGAAATGCAGAAGGTGCAACAGCGTGCCACCGACGCCGCCGAAGAACGCATTCTCGATATTCTGTTGCCCCCCGCCCGCAGCCCTCAAGGTGAGGAAGACAAAGAATCCAGCACCCGCCAGGTGTTTCGTAAAAAATTGCGCGAAGGCCAGCTGGACGACAAGGAAATTGAAATTGAAGTGAGCGCCGCACTGGGCGTAGAGATTATGGCCCCTCCCGGCATGGAAGAAATGACCAACCAGCTGCAGGGCATGTTCTCCAACCTGGGTTCCAACAAAACCAAAAAAGCCAAGATGCCGGTTTCCAAAGCGCTGGTGATGTTGCGCGACGACGAAGCCGCCAAACTGGTGAACGAAGAAGACATCAAAAGTCGGGCCATTGAAGCAGCGGAGCAAAACGGCATTGTGTTTATCGATGAGATCGACAAAGTGGCCAAACGCGCCGACACCTCCGGTGCCGATGTATCCCGCGAGGGTGTGCAGCGTGACTTGCTGCCACTGATTGAAGGCTGCACCATCACTACCAAATACGGCATGATCAAAACCGACCACATTCTGTTTATTGGCTCCGGCGCTTTCCACCTCACCAAGCCGTCGGATTTGATTCCCGAATTGCAGGGCCGCCTGCCGATTCGCGTAGAATTGGAATCCCTCACCGCCAACGATTTCGAACGCATCCTCACCGAGCCCACCGCGTCTCTTACCGAGCAGTACCGGGAATTGTTGGCCACCGAAGGTTTGGCTGTGGCGTTTGCCGACGACGGCATTCGTCGCTTGGCGGAGCTGGCCTTTGAAGTGAACGAAAAAACTGAAAACATCGGTGCCCGCCGCCTGCACACCATGCTGGAGCGGTTACTGGAAGCGGTCTCCTTTGAAGCCGCCGACCTGGCCGCCAAAGGCGACAAGGTCACCATCGATACGGACTACGTCAATGACGCTCTTGGCGAACTCAGTCAGGATGAGGATTTGTCGCGGTTTATTCTTTAAATAAACCGCGTCATTGCGAGCGAAGCGCGGCAATCTCCATCAAGTCACTGCTAAACTGATCGAGATTGCCGCGCTTCGCTCGCAATGACGAGAATCAACATGACTCCCACTAAAATCAAGCTGCACAAAGCCAGTAACATCCTGGCCATCACCTACAGCGACAGCGCGCAGTTTGAGCTGAGCGCCGAATTCCTGCGGGTGTATTCTCCAAGTGCAGAAGTCAAAGGCCATGGCCCCGGCCAGGAAGTGCTACAGCACGGCAAGAAAGGTGTGGCCATTGAGCGAATACAGCGGGCGGGTAACTACGCTCTGCGACTGTTCTTTGACGACGGCCACGATTCTGGCATTTACACCTGGGACTACCTGTACGAGCTGGGCCAGCACCACGACCGTTTTTGGCAGGAGTACCTGAATAAACTACGCGCCGCTGGCAAACACCGAGAGGCGAACATTCAGGTGGTTCAGCTGATAGACCCCAAATGACAGACCGTTCCAGGCTGCGCCTCATCCCACTAAAGCTACACAGATTCATCCAGATTTAATAACAGCGCGTTTCCGCCCGTTGCCACAATATTTACTGTGGTGGTTTTTTCCACCGCAAAGCGCACCAAATAGTTGGGACCACCCGCCTCTACTACCATGGGTGCGATGGCGCCGCCGCGTTCAGCCATATCCCGTTGCATTTGCAGAGCCTGCTCCACCTCTCCGCGCCAAGCAATACCCGCGGTACGGAGATCAGCGGTAACCTGTTTGGTGGTATGGTCGCCCGGCAAAAAGTGCAGCAGTTGGTTGGGAATACCTGCATCCAGCAAGGCTTTCACCATTTCCGCTGCCAGCAGGGCATTCTCACTGGCGGGCTTGGCAATTACACCGTTACCGGCGGCCAACGCAGCCGCTATCTGTTCTACGAATTGGGCAACGCCTATGCCATCTTCCACCGCGCAGAAAAATACACCGCGGCCGTTCAGGGTTAGCTCGTTGGTTTCACCGGTTGGCCCTGGCAACATAACCGGAGCCTGACATTTTTCACGAGACTGCTGAGCGTAGTAGCGGCACGCTGTGGCAGCAGCTTGTTGATCGCACATGCGCTGTCCGATCAGATCGGCGGCTTTTTCCAGGATCAACGCGCGCGCATCGCCACGAGACAGATTCCACCCCAGCTGAGCATTGCTGGCCATGTCCATGGCAGCAGATACTTCCTCAGCGCCCACTTGAGTCATTTCCTGACCACCGATAATGGCGTTGGCCGCAGGTACAGCATCCCCAGGTTGCACCGGCACTTTCTCAATGCCCGCCTCGATGATGTTGATGTTTTCGCTGGAGAAACGGGTCATGTAATTGGGACCGCCCGCTTTGGGGCCAGTGCCGGAGAGCCCCTGACCACCGAAAGGGTTTACCCCAACCACAGCACCCACGGTGTTGCGGTTGATGTAGTTGTTGCCCACGCGGGTCATTTTCACCACATCGCTGGCAAAACGTTCGATGCGACTGTGCACCCCCAGAGTAAGGCCAAAACCGGTACCGTTGATTTCGTCGATAACGTTTTTAAAGTCGTCTTTATCGAAGCGAATAACGTGCAGAATGGGGCCAAACACTTCGCCAGGCAGTTGTTCAACGGTGTTTAACTCGAACAGATGAGGGGCGACAAAGGTACCGTTTTCAAAACCTTCGGGCACGTTGCAGGCGTAGTGCAGACGAGCCTGTTGTTTCATGTTATCGATATGTTGCAACAGACCCTGACGGGCGCTGTCATCGATTACTGGGCCGACATCGGTAGCCAGTTCCCAGGGGTTGCCGATGGTCAGTTCCTGCATGGCTCCTTTGAGCATGTCGATCACACCATCGGCGATATCATCCTGAATGTACATCACCCGCAACGCCGAACAGCGCTGCCCTGCGCTGAGGAACGCGGAGCGAATGGCGTCGTCCACCACCTGCTCCGGCAAGGAAGAGGAGTCCACAATCATGGAATTCTGGCCGCCGGTTTCGGCAATCAATACCGGCACCTCTTTGTCACTGGGAACACCTCCACGAGAAACCAGAGTTTTCTGTATCTCCATAGCCACTTCGGTAGAGCCCGTAAAGGCCACTCCTTTCACACGGGAATCGCTATTGAGAATATTACCCAGCACAGAGCCAGGGCCTGGCACAAAATTAAGTACGTCGCCGGGTACGCCTGCTTGGTGCAGAATTTTGATGCCTTCAGAAGCGATAATGGGCGTGGGGTCCGCAGGCTTGGCAATAACGGAATTACCAGACGCCAATGCCGCTGCTATCTGACCCACAAAAATCGCCAGCGGGAAGTTCCACGGGCTGATGCAGAAGAACACCCCGCGACCGTGCAGGCTGTGCTCTGCCACTTCACCCAAGGGGCCGGTGACTTTCTCCGGTGCCGACTCTTTGTTTATGGAGAATCGCTTGCGGGCTTGCAGGGCGTAGTAACGCAGGAAGTCCACCGCCTCTCGCACTTCAGACACACCGTCGTTAAGGGTACGACCCGCTTCATAGGTGATCACGCCAATCAGCTGCGCCATACGCGCTTCCATCATATCGGCGGCTTTTTCCAGAATCTCGGCGCGGGCTTCGCCACCGAGAGCGTCCCAGGCAGGCTGCGCGTTGTGGGCCAGTTCCAGAGCGTTGCTCACCTCCTCGACAGAGGCCCTGCGGCAGGTACCAACGACAATGGTATTGTCCGTAGGGCTCACCACATCCTGACCATCGGCGGTATTTTCTTTGCCACCGATAATGGGGCCGGTAGTCCAGGTTTCGTCAGCCATGGATTCCACCACTTGCAGCAAGCGGTTGGCCGTATCGGCATTGGCCAAGTCGATACCATGAGTATCCGAACGCATTTCCCCGGCTTGGCGAAAGATATCCACCGGCAGTGGAATAGCCCCGTGGCGCCGTGCGGAGCTGCTTTCCACATCGGTTTGCACATCGGTAATCACCTGCTCCACCGGACACTCTTTGTCCATAAAGCGATTGACGAAAGAGCTGTTGGCGCCGTTTTCCAGCAGGCGGCGCACCAAGTAGGGCAGCAGGTCTTTGTGGGCACCCACCGGGGCGTATACGCGAACTGGGGCTGGGTGGCCATCTACACCCTTGGCGAGTTGCATATGCAGCAAGTCGCCCATACCGTGCAAGCGTTGGAATTCAAAATTCTTTCCTCGAGCAAGTTCCAGAATCAACGCGGCAGTGTGAGCATTGTGGGTGGCAAATTGCGGATAGATAACGTCTTGAGCTTCCAGCAATTTGGTGGCACAAATTTGATAGCTGAGATCGGTGTTCGCCTTGCGGGTGTATACCGGAAAGTCTTTGTAACCCTCTTCCTGAGCCAATTTGATTTCCGTATCCCAGTAAGCGCCTTTTACCAGGCGCACCATGATTTTTCGGCCGGCATCGCGGGCCAGCTCCGCCAGCCAGTCCGCCACAAAGGGCGCACGTTTGCCGTAGGCTTGCAACACAAAGCCGAGGCCATCCCAATCTTTTAATGCTGGGTCACGAGCTAATGATTCAAAAATATCCAGAGAGATATCCAGGCGATCTGCTTCTTCCGCATCCACGCTAAAGCCGAGACCGTACCTTTTGGCCTCCAGTGCCAGTTCGCGAATGCGCGGTACCATTTCGTTGATGACGCGGGCTTCTTGAACGTATTGGTAGCGGGGATGCAGGGCGGAGAACTTTACCGAGATGCCATTGGCCTCGATAACATCATCCTTGTCTTCCCGCTTGCCGATTTCGCGAATCGCCTCCATATAGGCGTGAAAGTAGCGCTCTGCGTCTTTCATGGTGCGAGCGCCCTCTCCCAGCATATCGAAGGAAAAACGGGTGCCAGGGGTATTTTCTTTGCGACCACGATCAATGGCCTCTTCGATATCCCGGCCCAGTACGTATTGCTGACCCATAATTTTCATGGCCTGACGCACGGCGGCGCGCACCACGGGTTCAGAAACCCGGTTTACCAGCCTTTTCAGCCAGCTATCGGTGTTCTCGGTGACCTCGGACTCCAGGCTCACCACACGGCCAGTGAGCATCAATCCCCAGGTGGAGGCGTTAACAAACAGGGAGTCAGATTGTCCGGCGTGTTCCCCCCAGTCACCGGAAAGAATCTTTTCCGCAATCAGTTCGTCGGCGGTTTCTGCGTCCGGCACTCGCAGCAAGGATTCCGCCAGGCACATCAGCGCCACACCCTCTTTGCTGGATAGGCTAAACTCCTGCATAAACAAATCCAGAGTGCCGGCTTTATCGGAGTCTTGCCGGCAACCCGCTACCAGCTCACGGCCTTTGGCAACAACTTGAGTACGTTGAGTCTCTGTAAGCGTTGATGCAGCCAACAGGCGTTCGACACAGGCCGCTTCGTCGGCGTGTGTATTAGCACGAATACTGGCGCGTAATTCAGATAAGGGTGGGGGGAATGTGGTCATGGGCAGGCTCCGTGATTTATTGACAGCCACAGAAGCCTATTATCGAACAAAGACTAGATAATTATTCCATAAATTCAGCGTTTAATATTTTCAAAAATCACAAAAACAGCATTTAAGCCTAATTTTATTAGCTAAGCACAATCAAACGCTTTTCTGGTCATATTCTCTATGCCATCCGGTGTAACCAGGACGTTGTCTTCAATTCGAACGCCACCATAGGGCATAAGCTCATCCACTTTATCCCAGTTAATATGGCCACTGTACACACCATCTCGTACGGGTTGTAACAGCATTGGAATAAAGTAAATTCCCGGTTCGATGGTGAATACCTGCCCTACTTCGATGGTACGGGTAAGGCGCAGATGCGGATGGTGAAGCGGCGGCGGGCTGTCACCACCATCAGGGGCAAGCTGGTGCCCACCCTTGTCATGCACCTGCACACCCAACAAATGCCCCAGGCCATGGGGCAGGAAAGGTAGGGTAAGACCCAACTCCATGGCCGTATCCAGGTCACAGGTCAGAACGTCAAACTCAATTAAAATCTCACCGATGCGGCGATGCATATCCATGTGCAAATCCACATAGCTCATGCCCGGCACGATGGTGTCTATGAGCGCTTGCTGAGCCTCATCAAGAGCGCTGACCAGTTTATGGAAGGTGGATTTCTTTTTGGCCGCGTAGGTACGGGTAATATCTGACGCATAACCGTTAACACTGACCCCGGCATCGAGCAAAAAAGAACGCATTTCATCCGGTGCCTGGCGCTGCAAGCGTGTGTGGTGAAGAACGCCAGCATTTTCATTGAGTGCCACAATGGCTCCGTACGGCAAATGCTGGTCACTGCACTTCACCGCCTGAAGATAATCCAGGTGAATCTCTACTTCCGATTTGCCGGCTTTAAAAGCCCTCTCTGCGGCTTTATGGCCGCGAGCGGCAATCTCATTGGCGCGGCGGATACAGGTTTGCTCATAAGGGCTTTTTATCGCTCTCAGCCAATCAATCTGGTTCATGAGCCCCTGCGGGTTGCGCTGGGTATCGCTAAAGCCAGACATGGCGGTCATTTTGGGACCCAAATACGCCAGCCAACGAGTGTCTCTGGGCAATTGGGCGAATAGCCCGGCAGTGTCTTGGTAAGGCACCACATCAATGGCCCCATCGTATCCATCACGCAAGGTTTCCGGGGTGCTGTGCCAGTAATCCTGACAGGCTTTTACAAACAGCTTGGGGCGTACTTCATCTTCAGAAATCAGCAGGTAACAGTTAGGCCGCTCCGTCAGTGGCAACCACTCCTTGAAATAGGGGTTCACCTTAAACGGGTAATGTTGATCATCGCGAAACTGCACCAGCTCCGCCCCGGAGGAAATCAGCAAGTGCTCCCAGCCACAGCGTTCCATGGTAGTGAGAAACACTGAAAACTTGTTACTGATGTGCTGGTGAAACAGTTCAGAAAGTGGGGCTTGTTCGTTGGCTGACATACCTTCTGGCTCAAGCGAGTAAAACCCGAAGATACAAGCAAATTGGCGTGAAAGTCTACTGATATGTAGTGAGCTGTGGATTTACCAGAGCCAAACCGCTGCCTGGGCAGTGGTGATGTTGCCGATGAGAACACATACAATGATGGCTACACACAGACCAGCGATAGCTATGACTCGAAAAAACAAACCTCTGGACCGAGTGGATCTACAGATTCTTAAGCTGCTGCAACGGAACAGCAAGATATCCAACGTTGAACTCGCCGAGCTGGTTCACCTGACGCCACCTCCCTGCCTGGAGCGCGTCAAGCGGTTGGAACGTGAAGGTTATATTCAACGCTACACTTGCCTTTTAGACCCCTACAAGCTGCAAGCGGGGCTGTTGGCGTTTATTCAGGTGTCGCTGCAAAGTACATCCACCAAAGACCTGGACGATTTCAACAGTGCCGTGCGTCAAATCGACGAGGTTTTGGAGTGCCACATGATGTCTGGAGGCTTTGACTATCTGTTGAAAATTCGCACTCAGGACATGCAGTCCTACCGCCGCTTTTTGGGCGAACAACTGGCCAGCATTCCCAACGTGCGCGAAACACACACCTATGTTTCCATGCAAGAGGTCAAATCGGAAACCGCCCTCTCCCTGCCACAACTGTAGCTATTGCCATCAGCCTCAGGCACAATCCAGCCACCGTGATATCAACAATAAAAGAACGATGTCTTCTGCAGACCAACAACGACAATTGAGAAACGCCCTTGGCTGCTTTGCCACCGGGGTTACCGTTATCACCACCAGCAAATCCGATGGCACCCCTGAAGGCATGACCGCCAACAGCTTTTCATCGGTATCCCTGGAGCCGCCGTTGGTTCTTTGGAGTATCGCCAAACAATCCAGCTGTTTTCACAGCTTTACCAACGCCGAGCACTTTGCCATTCACGTACTGACCGCTGAACAACAAAGTGTGTCCAATACGTTTGCGTCCAAAGAAAACAATAAATTTGCCGCCGTCACATGGCAGGCAGACGACAATGGCACACCGCTACTAGAAGATTACAGCGCCCGCTTTATCTGCACCATGGAACAACAGCACGATGGCGGCGACCACATCATTTTGGTTGGGCGCGTAGAAGATTTTGATTGCAATGACGAACCACCGTTACTGTTTCACAGCGGTGGCTATAAAGCACTGAAAGATTAGATTATTTAACAGTGATAATTGATTTAGTGGCTATGACTTGTACGCTGCTTTGACTCTGAATCTTCTGCGGGCAGGGTTTCACCCAACAACATGCAGGCACCAACGGCCGCCACCAACGCAAAAACACTCCACAGATGTGCGTTTTTAACGCAAAGCGCCAAGCCGACGCTGGCCAATAAACCCACACCTACCGCAAGAACACACTTGGGACACAATTTAATCACACCTGCCTCCGATCACTATTAATTATATTTAGTAATTATGTTTGGGGTAATTTATACCCTGCGGACCGGAGCACGTCCTGTAACCCAATCACGGCAATTTTGCCGACCAGTTGGCAAACACTCGCCAATGGATAATGAGCGGTCGCATTCATGGTGTGAGCTGTACTCAAGTTTGTCAATATTTGCCGACGTAAGGCATCAGTCGAAACCTCTCGACGCTATTACTGCACTATACTTTCCACACCATTTAGTAATGACCAACAAGGAATCCCCATGTCTTTTATGCCCGACAATTGCCCACAACTGATGCCCTATTTAGTGGTAAAAGACCCAGAAGCCGCCATGGACTTCTACGAAAAAGCCTTCGGCTTTCAGCGAGACGGAGAGCCTTTGGTACAGAAAGGCGAAATTATTCACTGCGAAATGATCTTCGGAAGTGTGCGCCTCATGTTGGGCCTGGAAGGTGCCTGGGAGAACAGCGCTCGCAGCCCGAACAGTACCGGCGGCGACCAGGGAATTGGCCTGTTTGTGTATTGTGAAGATGTGAACAAACACCACCAACAAGCAACCGCCAGTAGCGCAGAAGTGACCATGGAGCCAGAAGATATGTTCTGGGGTGACCGCATGTACAGCGCCAAAGATCTGGATGGCTATCGTTGGAGCTTCGCTACCAAGGTTGGCGAGTTTGACCCCAGTAAATTGCCAGAGGACATGCAGTAAAGCGTCGAGCAGCGGGCTACTGGCTGCGAGCAGCTCGTCGCCCGCAGCCGAATCAATTCTCCCGGTTAATCAATCCCGCCAGCAGCGACACCACAAGATCGCACTCTTCGTCGCTGCTGCGCGCTATAAGCAATGCCATAGAAACCAAAGCGCTGTTTTGTAGGCGTCGACTGCCATCCTCCCTCTGCCACAAGCCGTTGCGCTGCAAGAACCAAGCAAACAGAAATACAGCCAGCTGTACATTGCCCTCTTCAAATGGACGACGGTGGATCACCAACCAGAGTAAATAGATCGCCTTTTGCTCAATACTGGAATAGCGGGGCTTATCAGCGCCAAACACCACCATCAACAACGCTTCCAATTGGCCCGGCTTTTCACAACCAAAACCGCCTGCATCCCCCTCTGGAAACAGTGCATCACGGAGCCAGCGAACCCCATGATCCGCTTCGAAGTAATCCAACGGCTGGGCGGCCAACATACTGGTGTTACGCAACGTCACCCGCTGGCTGTCAAATTCGTAAAGCTTGAGCAACGTCAAATGCACTGCTTCCAGCAGCGTTGCTAACTGCCCATCGCTGCTATCGGCTGCGCAAGGTGTATTGCCAACTGGCAGCCCCTCAAGAACAGAGCGTAACGCCCGCTGCGAACTGGCTGAATCGGCGAGCTGCTCCTCGCACACCGTGAAGCCTTGGCAAAGCTGTTGCTCCAACAATTCTGACGCCCAGCATCGAAACGCCTCACCGGCCTCTGAATGGACTCGCCAGGCAACCGCTAGAACCACTTGACGGCTGTAGCAATTGACCTCGCGGCGTACTTGTCGTGCCCCCTCAGTTTGTACCATCTGTTGCTTCACACAGTGGCTATCGGGGTCAAATTCGCCGGTTTTGAACAAGTATCGAATCAAATCCGCCACAATGGTGGTTTTTACCTGTAACCATTGGGCAATTTGCCGCTGGCTAAACCATTGCTGTTCGCCGGCCAAATGTTTGAGTTTCGAATACTCCATAGGTAAAGGTATAGCAGCAAATACCAAGGTCGTCCCACACCTGTGTGCAAAATCGGATTATGATTGCCGCCATGATTAAACGTGCTCTCACAATACTGGCGATGGCTACCCTGTTGGCAGGCTGTTCGGCGTATCGGCCCGACGACCCGAATGATTTGTGTGACATCTTTTATGGAGAAACAGATTGGTACGAAGCCGCCATCGACGCGAATAAGCGTTGGGGCACTCCCATTCACGTGATGATGGCGATCATGCATCAGGAGTCCCGATTCGTGCACAACGCTCAGCCCAAGCGCAAATGGTTCCTGTTTATCCCCCTACCGCGACAATCCTCTGCCTACGGATATGCCCAGGCACAGAACCCGGCCTGGAAGGATTACCGGAAAGCCACCGGCCGTTCCGGAGCAGATCGTGACGATTTTGACGACGCCATCGACTTTATCGGCTGGTACACCCATACCACCCAGCGTCGTCTGAAAGTATCGAAGTGGGATACCTACAATCAGTATTTGGCCTACCACGAGGGCAGAGGCGGCTATGCCCGCAAGAGCTACCAGAGCAAAAAATGGTTACTTGGGGTGGCCAACAAAGTGAAGCGCCAGGCCGAACGCTACAACACCCAACTCAAAAGCTGTAAAGCCAAGCTGGATGACAAGATCGACGGCTGGTGGATATTTTAAATCCAGAAACGAAGATGGTAGTAGCTACTCGGCAGCGGGCTTACCGCCAGCGCTGGGAAACGGAAACTGACTGACGTTAGAGCCGGGCTTGGCCTCGGTGATTTTACCGGTGCCTTCCTTCTCCACTTCGTCGATACGCACCACGTTGTGCATGGGAACAAAGGTGCGCTTGACGGTGGCAAATTCGGTTTTCAACTTTTCTTCCGCCGGATCAACAATCATCTGGCTGCGTTCGTTAAACACAAACTCTTCCACCTCAAGAAAACCCCAGAGATCACTCTGATACACGTGGCGGCAGTAAATTTCGTACACTTCATTCTGATTGAAGAAGGTAACGCGATAAACCGGTGTTTTGGACATAGAGCTCAATCAAAGCGCGTTGGCAGAAAATGGGCGCGAAGGATACACCCCCACAGCACTGGTGTCACCCTGCAAACACTGACAAAATGTGAACCATTGATCAGAGGAGAGTACCATGAGCAACCATATTGAAATTGAGTATTGCACCGGCTGCCGTTGGCTGATGCGCGCCTCCTGGATGGCTCAGGAACTGTTGACCACCTTCGAAGGTGAGCTCGACCAACTCACCCTGAAACCAGGTACCGAAGGCGGTATCTTTGAAATTCGGCTGGATGGCGCTTCTTTATGGTCTCGCAAACAGCAGGGCCGCTTTCCGGAAATCACCGAGCTGAAGCAACTGGTGCGTGATCGCATTGCCCCAGAACATGACCTGGGGCACTCCGATAAGAAATAAAAAAAAGCGCCGCAAAGCGGCGCAAGCAAGCGCGACTACTGCTAATAGTGCCGTTTAATCCACCGAGGGTTTGCCCAACTGGGACTCCAGCCGATACCAATCCAGCTTGCGGGTCAGTGCCATGGCCCCCACCAACAAACCAAACAACGCCAACGAACCACCCAGTAGTGCGTAATCTTCTGATTGCAGCAACATATAGAGCATGCCGTAAACCCCAGCCAAGGCGACCGCAAAAATCACACCACGGTTTAATGAGCCCAACACACTGGCCAGATAGTAACCCACCAACCCTACGCAGCAGAGCATGGCCAACAAATACGCAACACCAAATCCCATATGCTCCGATAAGCTCAGCAGTAACAGGAAAAATAACGCCTGGGCCAAACCTACCAAGCCGTATTGAATGGGGTGGATACGCAACCGCATCAGCAGTTCATAGAGAAAGAAGCTCGCAAACGTCAGCCCTACAAACAAGAAGCCGTATTTCAGAGCACGATCGGTATTGGAGTACACGGAAACCGGGTCAATCAACGATACTCCCATATTTTGAAGGTTGCCCAGGTAGAAGTTGTTTTCTGCCAAACCCCGCTTGAGTTCACTCTGGGCGGAGCTGGCCATGGCGGTGACTTGCCACTCTGCATTAAAGCGCGCCTCCTCAACTGCCCTGTCCAGTGGCAAGAAATGACCGTCAAAACTGGGGTGTGGCCAGTCTCCAGCCAGCGACAGCTGATTGTTATGCGCCAGCGGCACCAGTGCAAATCGGCTGGTGCCCTGGAGCAACAGCTTGATATCAAACTGCCAAGTGGACGTTTCAGATAGCACATTCACAGGAAGGTCTGCGTGCACACCGGCGCTCCAGGCGTCCAGGCCTGAGCCAGGCTTTAAAAGAACGGTGTGTTGCTGAGGTTTGGCACCCACTGTCGACAGTGCAAGCTGGGGCTGATTCAAAAACCCCTTGCGATCACTGACCAGCACGGACATCTGCACCCGGTCAACTGACACCTTGCTGCCGTCCCGAGTCGCAAGCGTATCTACAGCAGGCAGCTCCCAGTGACCGTTAAGAGCACTGTTCAAGTGGTACACCTGAGCGGCAAAAATACCTCGGTAGCGAGGCTCTACTGCCATCTGACCAACCAGCTGCAGCTGCTGTGGGTAAACACGTAAAACGCGCTTGGCAACACGTTTCACGTTATAACTCTCACTCCACAATTTATCGCCATCACTCTTCTGACGCTCTTTCTGTTCCGTCCAGCGCTCGGTATAGCGAATGGTTAACAGCGGCCCGGCGAGCCATTGTTGCGAAGCAGTGCTATTGGCAATCTCTGCTTCCACCTGATGCTGGCGTGCCATACGCTCGTTCACCAGGTTATCAACCATACTCAGCGGTATTAGCAGTAATAGCGCCAACAGCAGTAACACCCCACCCTTTAACAACAACGGCAAACGCTTCATAGCAACTCCCGATTTCAGTTGCGCGCACTGTAAATAATCAAGTTGCAGAAACGACGTAGTAATTATGAAGAGCGAGGGATAAACCATGGAGCTGTGTACTGCTCATGAGTAGCGTTTATTTTGTGGTATGCTTCGCGCCCCCTGAATTTGACTACTATTTAACCAGCATGACCATCTCTGAAAACAAGCCAGTCAAAAAACTGCATATCGTCACCCACGGCTGCCAAATGAACGAGTACGACTCAGCTCGTATGCGCGACCTGCTGGGAGAGAGCCACGAGATGGTCACCACCGACGATCCGGCGGAAGCGGACGTATTGCTGCTCAACACCTGCTCCATTCGCGAAAAAGCTCAGGAAAAAGTATTCCACCAACTGGGACGCTGGCGGCCATTTAAAGAGGCCAACCCGGATGTGGTGATCGGGGTGGGCGGCTGTGTGGCCAGCCAGGAAGGTGAGGCCATTGCCAAGCGCGCGCCTTTTGTGGATTTGGTGTTCGGCCCGCAAACCCTGCACCGCTTGCCGGAAATGATGACCGAGAGCGAGCAGTCCGACGGTACGGTAGTAGTGGACATCAGCTTCCCGGAGATTGAGAAGTTCGACAACTTGCCGCAGCCGGAAGCGGACGGCGCCACTGCGTTTGTGTCCATTATGGAAGGCTGCTCCAAGTACTGTACTTTCTGCGTGGTGCCCTACACCCGCGGCGAAGAAGTCAGTCGCCCGTTGGCGGATGTGCTGGCGGAGGTGGCTCACCTGTCCGAGCAAGGGGTTCGCGAGATCAACCTGCTGGGGCAAAACGTCAACGCCTATCGCGGCGAAACCCCGGAAGGGGATGTTTGTGATATGGCAGAGTTAGTAGGCTACGTGGCGGAAGTAGATGGCATCGACCGTATCCGCTACACCACCAGCCACCCGGTGGAGTTCAGCGACAGTCTGATTGCCGCTTACGCGGAAGTACCGGAGCTGGTCAGCCACCTGCACCTGCCGGTGCAAAGCGGTTCCGATCGTATTCTGATGGCCATGAAGCGTGGCCACACGGCGCTGGAATACAAGTCCAAAATTCGCAAACTGCGCCAGATTCGGCCGGATATCAGCATTTCCTCCGATTTTATTATCGGCTTCCCCGGCGAGAGCGAAAAAGACTTTGCCGACACCATGAAGCTGATTGAAGACATCGGTTTCGATACCAGCTTCAGCTTTATTTACAGCGCCCGCCCCGGCACCCCCGCCAGCGATTTGCCCGACGAAACCCCGGCGGACGTGAAAAAGCAGCGCCTGAAAATATTGCAAGACCGCATTAGCCAGAACGCCATGCGCATCAGTCGCCATATGGTGGGCAACACCGAGCGAGTGCTGGTGACGGGTATTTCCAAAAAAGACCCCGGCCAATTGCAAAGCCGCACCGAAAACAACCGGGTGGTGAACTTCCGCTGCGACGACCACAGCCTGATTGGCACATTCGCCGATGTGTTGATTGAAGAGGCGCTACCGAATTCGTTGCGTGGAAGTCTGGTAGCTTCAGAATAACATCGCTGCCGCCATTCCCGCGAAGGCGGGAATGGCGGGATGTGGAGAATTACAACAACGACTCCACGTACAGCTGGTGACGCTTTATGTAGGTTTCGGTAATCAACCGATTCACCTCGCGCTCCCCCATCAACTGCTCACTGAACCCAGGCACTACCGGATCAATGGCCAGCTTGGCCGCTTCGGCAAAGTGAACGATCAAGTCCTTGGGGTTTTCGCAACCCAGGGAGATACGCACGGTGGTCGGATAAATACCGCCCTTTTTCTGGTCTTCTTCGCTCAATTCTGAATGAGTGGTCAAACCGGGGCAGCTAACGATGGTATTGGTCTGGCCAAGGCTGATCTGGTGGGAATAGGCGGGCTCCAAGGCATCAAAAAAGCGTTGGAAGCAGTCTTTGGGAATGCTGCCCATATCAAAGGTAAACAGCGGCGCGGGCAAACCGTGCTTAAGGTGCTGCTCTTTCAACTCATAATTTTCGTTACCGGGAACGGCGTGGCAATTCACCCGAATATCCGGGTGAGCGGCAAAGTAGTTGGCCAGAATCTCGGTGTTAATGGCTTTGTTGATCACCCGCAGATTGAGGGTGCGCATACCCTGCAACACTTCAAACGCGGAATCCGCCGACAAAAACGCGCCCTTGATGTAGTACACGTTCCAGAACATGGTGTTTTCCCAGCCGGGCATTCCCTTGGGAATAAACATATCCTCGTTGCGGGCGATCACACCACCGGCAATCACCGAGCCGGTGCCGGTCAAATCCTTGGTGTAACTGTGAATCATAAAATCCGGACGGCAATCCAGGTCTGGGTGGCGCAGCGGCTGCTGCAATACCGGCGTGCCCACGGTGGCATCGAGAATCACACGCAACCCTTCGGCGTGGGCCGCCTTGCACAGGGCGGGCACGTCCAGCACGTAGCCGTGGGGGTTGCAGGGTGATTCGATATACAGATAAGCCTGTTTACCGTTGTCCAGGCGCTTGGCGTACTGCTGTTTCGCCTGCCGCCAGCAGGCCATAAAGTCGTCCACACCAAAGCCATCGTACTGGGCCACGCCGATATTCAGGTTAGACGGCTTGGCAAACCAGTCGTGAATCAACTGGTGGGCACCGCCGTAAATATTGCGGCTGGCAATCAACACGTCTTCATGGCCCAGCACATGGGACAACGTGCCGTCGATGGCCGCCATACCGCTGTTGTAATTCCAGGCCATGTACTCACCGGCCTCAGGGCCGCACTCCAGGTCGACTATATGGTTGGCCAGCGCGATGGAGGTGGGGTTGAGCAGTCGCGAGTAAATTTGCAGCATAAATTCTTTGCCCTCAAAGGCATCGGCAATCCAGTCGGCGCAGGCAAAGGTGTAGGTGGCGGTGCGAGCAATAACTGGGGTGGCAGAAAACAGCGCCGTCACATTATCGAAAATCGGGTACGCACAGCGCGCCGCCTGAGTGGCGCCACTCTCCCCCAAATGCTGGTAGCTCTTCCGAAAGCTGTTCTGAAAACTGTCGAGAATCTTGGCAATTTGAAATGAGAGGAATTTTTTGGCATTGAACAGGGCAATGCGATCGCTGCGGTCCAGGTCGCGCATATGGCTTTGAGCCAGCTGCCATATATCGTCAACGCCGCCCTGGCAAAGGTAAAGGCTTTGGGCAATATCCGCCAGGCTGCGCCCCAGCTCACTATTGGCGTCAATATTAAAGTGTGCCAGTTGCTCCACCACCAAGCCATTCAGGTCAATGGCGCTGCTGCTATTGCGCACAGGCGAAAGCGCACGGGCTCGATCCATCGGGAAAGTCATGTTATTCATAGCAAGCCTCTATACAACTTAGTTCAAAAAAACGTCTCTTCATATTAGTATTTGTCGGATTACTATTTTTAATTCCGAATTAAATTCGAAAAATAAACCAAATATGGCAATTGACCGAACTGACTTCGAAATTCTGCAGCACTTGCGGAAGAATGCGCGGATATCCAATAAAGAGCTGGCGACAGCTGTGGGCCTGGCCCCCTCCTCTTGCCTGGCTCGGGTGCGCCACCTGCGCGCCAGCGGCGTTATTCAGGGCTACCATGCAGAGCTGAACACACAAGTAGCCGGGGGTGAAATCCAGGCGCTGGTGGCGGTCAAACTCCACCGCCATTCTCGCCAGGATGTGGACTCCTTCCGCCAACACCTGCTGCAACTGCCTGAAGTAGTTAGTGTTTTACACACCAGCGGGGCCAGCGACTTTCAGGTGCAAGTATGGGTAACGAGCACTGACCATCTGCGGGATTTTGTGCTGTCGGGCTTTACCGAACGCCCGGAAGTGGCCCATATCGAAACCTCATTGATTTACCAGCAATGGAAAAGTTGGAGTCTGCCGGAAGCAGGCAAATGACAAACGGTGACAACACCCCTTTGCCAAGCTTCGCAAAGGCGATATGCTAGAGGCCTACGCACAGTCAAAGGCCCCAAAGCAACAGCTTGAACACGACCAGTTTGAACACAAGTGCCACCCACACCATCACCCTGGAACCCAACGACGCCAGACACCTGGCATCCCTCTGCGGGCAATTCGATGCACACCTTCGCCAAATCGAGCAACGGCTGAACATTCAGATTCACAGCCGCGGCAACGTATTTGCCCTCTACGGCGCCCCGGACAACACCGAGGCCGCCAGCGAGCTTTTGCGCACGTTGTACCAGGAGGCCACCAGCGGCCACGAACTCACTCCAGAGGCCATTCACCTGTCGTTGCAACACACCTTGCAAAGCGTCGGGCACGGAAACAAAAAAACCATGAGCAAAACCACCCCCAATCAGGAGAATGACGACAACGTCGAACGCTTTACCCTGATTCGCACCAAAAAGGCCAACATCAAACCCCGAGGTGGCAACCAGCAGGGTTACGTGCGCGCCATCCAAAACCACGACATCAACTTTGGTATTGGCCCGGCGGGCACCGGCAAAACCTATCTGGCGGTTGCCTGTGCGGTAGAAGCACTGTTGCGGGACGAGATAGAACGGATTCTGCTGGTGCGCCCAGCGGTAGAGGCGGGCGAAAAACTGGGCTTTTTGCCGGGAGACCTGTCGCAAAAAGTAGACCCATACTTGCGCCCACTGTACGACGCCCTTTACGAAATGCTGGGCTTCGATACCGTAGAAAAACTGATTGAGCGCAACGTGATTGAAATTGCCCCGCTGGCCTATATGCGCGGCCGCACGCTCAATGGCTCGTTTATTATTCTCGACGAAAGCCAGAACACCACCCGCGAGCAAATGAAGATGTTCCTCACTCGCATTGGTTTTGGCTCCACTGCGGTGATTACCGGGGATACCAGCCAGATCGACCTGCCCCGGGGCACCAAGTCCGGTCTGGTACACGTGTGCGATGTACTCAAAGATGTGGACGCCATCAGCTTTACCTACTTCCAGCCCAAAGACGTGGTCCGCCACCCGTTGGTAGCGCGGATTGTGGAAGCGTACGAGGCCCACGAAGACAGCGAAGCCGACAAGCGCCAATGAACCTGGTTATCGACATCGAGAACGCCTGCGGCAACGACGACGTGCCCGACGAACCCGACATACGACGCTGGTTGACTGCCGCTTTTGCCGCGCTCCCTGACAGTGAGCAACGCAACGATGTGGAGCTGTCACTGCGCCTGGTAGACGAAACCGAGAGCCAGGCGCTCAACCAGCGTTATCGCAATCAAAACAAACCCACCAACGTACTCTCATTCCCATCGCAACTGCCTGCAGAATTGCAGCTGCCACTGTTGGGAGATCTGGCCATTTGCACGCCGGTGGTGGAACGGGAAGCCAGCGAGCAAGGCAAAACCGCCGCTGCCCATTGGGCTCACATGGTCGTGCACGGCACTTTACACTTGCTGGGATACGACCATATTGACGATGCCGACGCTGAAGCCATGGAAGCCCTTGAAAGCCGCATCCTTATTGGCCTCGGGTTCGATGAACCCTACGAGCCCAATCACACAACCCATTAACTGTTAACCAAGAGACCCGCCACAACATGAGCGACGAAAGCGACAACGGCAGCCAGCAGGACAACAAATCCTGGCTGGACAAGCTGACCCAAGCTTTTTCATCTGACCTGGAGACCCGCGAAGAGCTACTGGAAGTACTGCGGGAGGCGCACAACAACCAGATTATCGACAGCGAGGCGTTGGAGATCATTGAAGGTGCGCTGGAAGTTTCCGAGCAGCAAGTGCGCGACATTATGATTCAGCGTTCGCAAATGGTGGCCATCGAATACGAGCAAAAGCCGGAAGAGTTTCTGCCATTGGTGATTGAAAGCGGCCACTCCCGTTTTCCAGTGGTGGGCGACTCCCAAGACGACATCAAGGGCATTTTGCTGGCCAAAGAACTGCTGCCCCTGGTGCTGAAAGGCACCGATGACTTTGACATGGCGGAGCTGGTGCGCCCAGCGGAAATTGTTCCAGAGAGCAAGCGCCTCAATGTATTGCTGCGGGAGTTCCGCGAACAGCGCTACCACATGGCCATTGTGGTGGACGAATACGGCAGTGTATCCGGGCTAGTGACCATCGAAGACGTGCTGGAAGAGATTGTCGGTGAGATCGAGGATGAAACCGACGAGGAAGAAGAAGAACAAATCCGCCCACAAAAAGATGGCACCTTCCTGGTAGAAGCGTTGACGCCCATCGAAGAATTTAATGAGCGTTTCGATGCCGAAATGGACGAAGAAGAATACGACACCATCGGCGGCATTGTGATGCAGGCATTTGGCCGCCTGCCGCAAATTGGTGAGCAAGTGCAAGTTAACGGGCTCACCTTCTCGGTGGTCAAAGGCGATGGCCGCCGTATTCACTTGCTGGAGTTATCCGCCAGCTGAGCCGCTACTGACACGACGTCATCGCGAGTAGCCTCCCTTAAATGAAGAAAGGTTGCTCGCAACGGCGAACTTAAACGACTTTCCTGAAAAACGCCGTGAAACCAACCATTCTCCACCGCATCGCCCTACCCCTTGCTGGCGCCCTGCTGCCACTGTCTTTGGCACCGTTTTTTTGGTGGCCAGCAAGCATTATCAGTGCTGCCGTACTCGCGTTATTGCTCACCGATAACAGCGGCAAACACAGTTACTGGCACACAGTGCTTTACGGCCTCGGGGTATTTGCCGTTGGCGCCAGCTGGGTGTTCAACAGCATCAATGTGTACAGCGAAACGCCTTTTGTCGCGGCCCTGTTACTCACCGCCCTGTTTGTGGCTGTACTGGCATTGATATTCGCCCTGCCCTTTTGGCTGCTTGGCTGGGTGGGCAACAAACCGGTTATGAGGTTACTCGCCTTTCCCGCTGTTTGGGTGGTCGCGGAATGGTTTATCGGCTGGATTCTGACCGGCTTCCCCTGGATCTATCTGGGTTATGGTCATATCCACAGTTGGTTGGCTGGCTGGGCACCAATTGGCGGGGTATTGAGCATCAGCTGGATAGTGGCCTTTTGTGGAGCCACCGCTGCTCTTATGATCAAGCAGCGCAGTCGCACTGCAATAATTGCCCTGTGCAGTTGCTTGGGGCTTTGGCTAGGGGGATTGGCGCTTCAACAGGCGAACTGGACGACTCCCGGCACCCCCATCAGCATTGGCGTATTACAACCCAATATTCCCCAAAATGACCGCTGGCAGTTGGATTATCGGGATCGAATTATCCGCAATAACCTACAGCTGGCAGAACCTTTATGGGGCAACCAATTGGTTATTTGGCCAGAAGCAGCGATCCCCGAACTCCAACACCGGGTGATGCCGCTGGTACGTCAGCTGGATCAGCTGGCGCGACAAAACGATACTGCTTTTATCACCGGCATACCTGTATACAACTTTGAAAAAGACGAGTTCTACAACAGCGTTATTGGGCTGGGCAAAGCCAGCGGCGAATACCGCAAACAACATCTGGTGCCCTTTGGTGAGTACGTACCACTGGCTTCAGTGTTGCGCAAACTGGGGGGATTTTTTGACTTACCCATGTCTGGATTTACACCGGGCACAGCCAACCAGTCATTGATTAGCACTGGCGAACACAAAATCGCCACCGCCATCTGTTACGAAATCGCCTACCAAGGGCTTGTGCGCAAACTCACCCCGGAAGCCAACTTAATTCTCACAGTTAGCAACGACACCTGGTTCGGCGACACCCTGGCACCTCACCAACACCTAGCCATGGCGCAAATGCGCGCACTGGAAAACGGCAAACCGGTGATTCGCGCCACCAACGACGGCATTACCGCATTGATAAACAGCAACGGGAAAGTTGCCAAAAAACTACCACAGTTTACCGATGGCATTCTGATCAGCCAGATAAGCCCCTACGAGGGAAACACACCCTATACCCATATCGGCCACTGGCCAGTGCTGGCTTTTTCGATGCTCTGCCTGGTGGTTTGTTTTTACAGAAAACGAGGTTGATTAGGCCCTAATCCAAGGCGCTGTTCGCAGAGCGAATCAGCAAATCTTGCATCAGTGCCGACTCACCAATATGCGGCGCAATCCGTATATCGACATGAGGATATTGCTGGGCACTGTCAGCCACTATCCTGGGAATATCTTCAACCACATGACGCCCTGAGTTCAGAAAGTAAGGCAGCACAACAACAGAGGTAGCCCCTCCATCCACGCAACGCTTGATGCCATCGGGAATCAACGGCTCCGCCAACTCCAAAAAAGCCCCATGGACACTGGCATACTCGCTGAGATTTCCATTTTTTAACTGCTCAGCCAAAACCATCACTTCGTCGTTGGATTCTTTGCGACGGCTGCCATGGGCAACCAACAGCAGTGCATTCATATCAATTCCTAAAACACTTTTTAAAAGTACTATTCTCGGGAAGCAGGAGCCTGTAAAGCCACGAAAGAACTTTAATTCGACATTACTTAACAATATTGCGGCTTTGTACCAATGCGTCAATATAGTCAGTGTCTTCAGAAGGGTGCCGGAGCTTCTGGGCATCTTCACCTTGAGCATGAGCAATAGCCGCCACTCGCCCTTGGGAATGAAGCCCTGTACTGGGAAACCCTGACTTATCAAAACTGTGCGCTATAGGGTCTTGGTAAGCGGCCTGCGGAGAAATAATTTCCCAACCCTGCTCTTTAATGTGGTCGATCAACTTGGGCAAATACAATGCTGCCGCATCGTTTTCATGCAATAACAATACATGCTTAGGTGATCGGCCCAGCGCCTTAACGGCAATACGATCATAAAACTGTATACATTCCCAAATCAGCTCTACATAGAGATTGCCCATGGCTTCAAGGTCAACTTCTCTCCCTTGAGAGACCGCTTTAGCGAGCACCGCATTGATGTACCATTCATAGTTATCAACCGTGACATAGCCGTTGCTGTAATCAAGGTTATCAAGCCCTTTTTGTAAGGCACGCACGGATCTTTGCTTGCCATAGTGCAAATAAGGAAATCGGTGCAATGGCAAAACATTGTCATACTTCTTTAAAGCAGTCTTGGCATGTTGAACATCCGCCAGATAGTCTTCCACCGTCATATCATTGGCCGACCGATGAGAGTGACTGTGGTTTGCCAAGTGAAACCCGGCATTCACATATTGGCGAAGCGTACTATCGCCATTGGCGTCGATGTACTTGGTTGTCACGAAAAATATCGTGTCCGGAACAGAACGGGCCTGCAAGGCGCCAATAATTTTTTCGGCTCGCTGTTCACGAGTCATCAGTTGACTATCTCCCGCCGGAGCATCATCAAATGTGATGGCAATTTCCCCTGCCATGGCTATTGGCCCAAGCAGCAATAGAAGCAGCATTATCCAAAGTTTCACTGGACACCTTTTGGCAATAAATACACACGCATTCTACACCTCAGGTGTGTACACATGTTTCATCACTTCAAAAATAAATGCCGTGCTCCAGCCAAACAAAATAAACCCATTGGCCGCCTCAAAGGCGCTTAACAAGCGCCAGCTTTCATCTAGATAAATATCGCCAAACCCCACGGTGGTAAACGCAGACATGGAAAAATACATCGCCGCTTCAAAGTCTGGCAACACACCCAATATCTGATAACAGGCCGCCCAACCCCAGACCTGCACCAAGTGAGATAAAAACACACAGAAAATCGTCACCACCATCACCAGGATGGCTCTACTCAATAACATGGGACTCTGAGGCAGCTGAAGATAAGGCCGATATTTTTCCAGCACAAAAATTAGCCGATCCAAAGCGACGCCGTGAACAACCACCGTGAGCAATATCATCAAAAAGCCCAAGGCAAATTGATGAACAAGCATCAGTGGGCCTTCACTTTATAAAACAGTGCATACAGAACCGGCACAACGATCATGGTCAACACGGTACCGAACGCCAAACCTGCCATAATGGTCACCGCCATAGACACCCAGAACACATCCTGAATCAGAGGTATCACACCCAGCACCGTTGTTGCCGCTGCCATCGCTACGGGATTGAGGCGCGATAATCCGGCATTGATAATGGCATCGTATTCTTTCTGGCCTTTTTCATTGATATTGAGTTTGATCTCGTCGATCAAAACAATGGCGTTCTTGATCATCATGCCTGCCAAAGACAATGCGCCGAGCAAAGACATAAACCCGAAGGACACGTTGATACCAAGCAGACCAGCAGCAATCCCGATCAGCGATAGTGGTATGGTTAAGAAGATGATAATTGCCGGCTTTAGCTCATTGAACAGCAGTACGATGATGAAAAACATCAACACCACTGCCGGAATAAGCCCTGGGATCAAAGAGCTTTGGGACTTCTCACTGCTTTCGGCCTCAGCACCCCACTCTACGGTATAACCCGGAGGCAAACTGCGCTCAAATTCAGCATAAGTTGCCAACACATCGTTGCGCAGCGTGGGCAAGGTTACACCGGCAAGCGGTTCTGCCTGAATCGTAATGGTACGCTGGCGATCCCGACGCCAGATCAAAGGGTCTTCCCAATCCAGGGTCACGTCATCGGCGACCTGGGTTAACGGCACAGTTTCTCCCGAAAAGGCCTGAGGGATCTGTACGGTATAGATGGAAGAAGCGTTATCACGCTCTGCGGCTTCGTTGCGCAACAGGATTGGCAATAAATCGTCTCCCTCGCGAAATTGCCCAACCGGAAGCCCGTCGAACGCCCGTCGCGTGGCGCCAGCAACATCACCGCGAGTAATTTGAGCCCAGCGGCCCTCATTCTGATCGTAGTCAACCACTACTTTCGGCGCCTTCTCCCGCCAGTCTAATCGCGCATCTGCCACTAGCGAGTGATCTTTAATCAAATCCAGGCCGCGATTGCCAATAGCTCGAATTTCGTCTAACCCAGCATCGTCTGGAGCGGAAACGCGCAGCTCGAATTTCCAGGCGTTGCCCGGGCCGACAGAATATTTTCGAACACGGAATACCGGTGCCTCTGGAACATTTTCCTTGAGCCAAGGTTGTAAGGTTTCAATAATGCCATCAATTTTCTTGTAGTCGTCCACATTGACAATCAGTTGCCCGTAAGACTGAAAAAACAGCTCTGGCTCAACCGGCAGATAAAAACGCGGCGGCCCAGAGCCAATAAAGCTGCTGACGCTATCTACACCGTCGAACGACATAATTTTTGCTTCTGCTCTTGCCAACAATTCGGCGGTTTGCGGTATCCGCGTTCCTGTGGGAGCGTACATATCCACCATAAATTGAGGGCGTGAGGAGTCCGGAAAAAAGCTTTTTGGCACGTATTTAAAACCCCAACCAGACACCACCAGCAAACCGACCATGAGTATCAGTGTCAGCCCTCTGAACTTAATCGCTTTTTCCAATACATGACGATAGCCCCTAAAAAACGGAGACGAATAAGGATCGCGCTCGCCGTGATCACCGCTCTCAGTTTTGAGCATAGCCACACATTGCATGGGGGTAACCGTCATGGAAACCAACCAGCTAAACATCAGCGAGATACCCACCACCTGAAACAGCGATAAACAATATTCGCCCACATCCTCTGTGGAACCGCCGATGGGGTAAAAGGCCAAAACCGCAATAACCGTTGCGCCCAGCAAAGGCATAGAAGGGCCTCGGGCAGACTCAACCGCTGCTTGCATTCTGCTCTTGCCCTGGCGCAAACGCACCATAATGCCGTCACCCACTACAATGGAATTATCCACCATCATGCCGAGGGCAATAACCAACGCACCCAGAGACATACGCTGTAGGTCAATGCCCATCACATTCATAAATATCAATGTACCGAGAATGGTGAGCACAAGGGAGGTACCAATAATCACCCCCATACGCCATCCCATCGCCAGGGCCAAGACCACAAGCACAATGACAACCGCCTCAATCAAGCTGACAATAAAACTGTCGATGGCAGTGCCAACTTCATCCGCTTGCCAGGAAATTTTATGAACATCAATACCAACAGGAATTTCGGCTTGTAACTGATCTAAGCGTTTTTCAAGGCGTTCACCCAGCTCAATAATGTTTGAGCCTGCAACATTAGAAATAGCCAAACCAATGGCAGGTTGACCGTTATAACGCATGGTTTGTACAGAGGGCTCAATAAAGCCTTCTTCTACTTCGGCAATATCGCGAATGGTGATTAGCTGATCCTGGGTTTCTCCAGAAACAAATTCACTTAGCTGAGAAGGGCTAATGCTTAAGTGAGCGATGTCCTCGATACTATTAAATTCGCCGGTAATTTGAATACGCGCGGCTTGTTCGTCGTAATAAACATTACCCGACGGAAGAATATTGTTTTGCAGATTCAATGCCTGAGCAATATCGCCGGCTTTAATACCCATCTCAGCCAGTCGACTTTCACTGACCTTCAAGTAAACCGCGCGATTCTGTTTACCCCAAAACTCAACACGAGAGACATCTTCAACCAAGGAGAGTTTACGTTTGAGGTTTTTGACTTCTTTTTCCAGTTCTTTGTAGCTATAGCCATCGCCTGTCACCGCCAGTACAAAACCAAATACATCGCCAAAGTCATCACTGATTTCAGGGCGGGAAGCTCCGATGGGCAAATCTCGTTCGATATTGCGAATCTTGCGGCGCAACGTATCCCAAATTTGCGGCAACTTGTCCGACCAGTATTTGCTTTTGATCTCTACTTTGACCAATGACAAACCAGCACGGGACACGGACTCTACATAATCGATTTCCGCAATTTCCTGCAGCGCAATTTCAATGCGTTCGG
The DNA here is from genome assembly GCA_024397955.1 of bacterium SCSIO 12696. Classification (NCBI taxonomy): domain Bacteria; species bacterium SCSIO 12696. Next base: position 2,426,279 of record CP073744.1, on the reverse strand, counting down.
TGACTTCTTTTTCAACTTGAACCGGGCCAGCACCAGGGTACTGGGTTGCAACAACTGCGGTTTTAATAGTGAACTCTGGGTCTTCCAACTTGCCCAGGTTTTCGTAACTCATCACACCGCCAAATACCAACAAGGCGACGGCCAGCCAAGTGACGACCCGATTCTTAATAGAGAACTCTGTAATACTCATGACATAGCCCCTGCGTCACTTATTTCGCGTTATTCTGACTTTCTGCCCATCACTCAGGCTGTTTACACCCGCCGACGCAATGAACTCACCACCTTTCAAACCCTGCACCAATACACCGTGCTGAGTCAGCTCGCCGGGCTGCACAACAGTCCGGCTGACCTCACCGGTTTCCTGCTCAATGACCCAGACGTAACTTTTACCATCTGTACCAGCGAGAATGGCATTTAAAGGCACTTCAAATCCCCGTGATTTCAGGGGGGTATTCCCAGGCTTGGTTTGTGGTGCGCGCCATGCCTTGCCGGCCATACCCGGCAGGATGGTGACATCCTCAGGTTGATCCATAAGCAGTGTTACCGAATAAGTACGCGTTGCAGGGGAGGCCTCTGCGGCAATTTCGCTGATTTTTGAATGAATAACTGTGTTTGGGAAATCATCGAACACCACCAGAACATCCATGCCTTCTTTAGCCATAGAAATAATGTCCGATGGAATATCGGTCTCCATTTCAATACGCTCAGGGTTCACGATGCGAATAGCTGGCTGCTTGGCCTGTACATTGCCAAAGCTTTTTATCTGCTTGGACGACACGATGGCATCATAAGGTGCGACCAACCTGGTATCGTCGAGGGCTTTTTGGTGGATGTTAACTGTTGCTTTTGCGCTTTCGTAAGCGGCTTCTGCGTTGGTAACATCTTGCTTTGAAACCGCGTTATCCGCCAATGCGTTTAACATGCGGTCGTACTGCGCTTTTGCACGCTTCAGTTCAGCCCGGCTTTGATCCAGGGTGTTTCGAAAATCTCGAGCATCAATCGTGGCCAGAACATCGCCTTTTTTAACTCGGTCTCCCACAGCAACGGGAATTTCATTCAACTTCCCTGACACTTCGAACGCCAGAGTAACGGCATTTGACGCAGCAGCACGGCCGGGAAATTTACGCTTGCTGAACTCTTCCTGAGCACCTACATGAAACGCTCGAACCGGGCGCACCACGTTTTCAGTCTGCACGTTTCCTTCTGTGCATGCGGTCAAAAAAACCAACATGCTCAGCAATACAATGATTGATCGAAACATTACTTTGTCTCCTTGGCATTCAGTTCAATGGCTTGGGCCTGACTCCAACCACCACCCATAGCTCGATAAATACTCACCAGATAACGAACCAGCATGCCCTGCGAATTCGCAAGGCGATCTTCTTCGGCAAACAGCACACGTTCGGCATCCAGTACCGTTTGGAAATTGGTCAAACCATTTTTGTATTGGGACTTGGCGACATTGACAGTCTTTTGAGCAGCACCCACGGATTTGTTGAGGTACTTCAGGCGCTGCAGCTCTTGTTGATAACCAATCAAGCCACTTTCCACATCTTCAAATGCAGCCAGCACAGTTTTCTCATAGGCCGCCCTAGCCTGCTCCACCCTGGCATCTTCAATGTCGATCAAACGACGCTTACGACTCGCGTCAAAAATATTCCAGGACAAGTTCGGCCCAAACGACCACAAGGTAGATTCACTGCTTGAGCCAGTGGCGGCAAAAATGCCACTCAAGGAAAGCCGCGGATAGAGGTTGGCGGTTGCCACACCTACTCTGGCAGTCTGAGCAGCCAACTGCCGTTCTGCGCGGCGAATATCCGGGCGCTGCCGCAAAATCTCACGGGGAATCGACAAGGCAATACCATCGGGCACCACCGGTATTGGATAGATTTTTGACAGTTCAGTATTAAGTGCACCGGGGTTCTGACCCAGTAAAACTGCAAGGCGGTTTACCGCACGAGCCAACCCGGCATTTAATTGTGGAATGGAGGACTCAGAGCCAGCCAAATTTTGCTCAGCCTGATTTACATCCAACTCTGAAGTCAGCTCTGCTTTATAGCGCGCTTTCACCACCTTAAGCGTTTCACGTTGATTGGATACGTTCTTACTAGCCAACTCCAGGCGCTTTTGCAGTGTTCTTACCTCGACGTAGGTTTGCGCAACTTCAGCATTGAGAGACACTTGCACTCCGCGAAAACCCTCAACAGTCGCTTCAAACTGTGCCTTTGCCGCCTGTTGCTGGCGACGGATGCGGCCAAACAGATCAATTTCCCAAGCGAGGGACGAACCAATGGCTTCAAAGTCGTCCGTACTTACCGGAATGTCCACCACATCTCCACCTACACTGCTGCGCCTGGCGCTGCCAATCACATCCACGCTGGGATAAGAGGCCGAAGACGCCACCCCATATTGAGCACTCGCCTCTTCAATTCGCGCCAAGGCAATGCGCAAGTCCAGGCTACTGCTATTGGCGCGGGCAATCAGGGACTCCAAAGCCGGGTCATTTAACTGCTGCCACCACTGGCTTAGATCCTGTGCGGAACCGCCCAGCTGATGATTCCAGGCATCCGGCACATCGACTTTTGGAGGGGCATCGTAGTCTGGACCAACGACTGCGCAACCTGCGAGCACCAGCGTGGCCAATCCCACAATGGGACCAAGTAGTTTTTTAGGGTGTACCCCGATCATCAGTCTCTCCCAAGTACGAACAACGCTGGATCAATTCCGCCAGCGATATGAACAATTGCGCGAAATATACCCAATAATTATTTAATGTCAATAATTTATTTACATTAAACACAATAAATGTAAATAAAAAGATATTTAATCAGCTGCAGGTTGTAATCTACTAAGCCATTTCGAAAGTACGACAAGTCTTCAGTCTCAAGGCCTATGTATCCCCCATGGTTGCCCGTATAATTGCCCGCTTACTTTTTAACTCCCCACTTTCAAACCCAGTCCGGGCGAACAGCGAACAAGAGCGATGCAAGAGCAATACACCCCCGAATCCATTGAACAGGCAGTCCAGCAATATTGGGCTGACAACCAGTGCTTTGAAGTATCCGAAGACCCGAGCCGGGAGAAGTACTACTGCCTTGCCATGTTCCCCTACCCCAGTGGCCGCCTGCATATGGGGCACGTACGCAACTACACCATCACCGATGTGATTTCCCGCTACCAACGCATGCAGGGCAAGAACGTGCTGCACCCCATGGGTTGGGACGCCTTTGGCCTGCCCGCAGAAAACGCCGCCATCGCCAACAACACCGCCCCCGCCAAGTGGACGTACAGCAATATCGGCCACATGAAGGGTCAGTTGCAGGCGTTGGGTTTTGGTTTTGACTGGAGCCGGGAGCTGGCCACCTGCGCCCCGGATTACTACAAGTGGGAACAGTGGTTCTTTACCCGTCTGTACGAAAAGGGACTGGTTTATAAAAAGATGGCCACGGTGAACTGGGACCCGGTAGACCAAACCGTACTGGCAAACGAGCAGGTCATTGACGGCCGCGGCTGGCGCTCTGGGGCCCTGGTGGAGCGCAAGGAAATTCCCCAGTGGTTTATCAAAATCACCGACTACGCCGAACAACTGCTCAACGATCTGGACACTCTGGAAAGCTGGCCCGAGCAAGTCAAAACCATGCAGCGCAACTGGATTGGCAAAAGTCGCGGCGTGGAGATGACGTTTGATCTGACGGCTGATGTTGCCGGGCACAGTAGCTTTGACGTGTACACCACCCGTCCAGATACCCTAATGGGCGTGACCTACGTGTCCATCGCTGCCGAACATCCCATCAGTTTGGCGCTGGCGAAAGACAACGCCGAGCTGGCCGCCTTTATTAAAGAATGCAAATCCCAGCCCGTGGCGGAAGCGGATATGGCGGCCATGGAAAAGAAAGGCATGAATTTGGGCCTGAAGGCGATTCACCCCATCACTGGCCGCGAAGTGCCGGTGCTGGTAGCCAACTATGTACTGATGGATTACGGCACCGGTGCAGTAATGGCGGTGCCCGCCCACGACCAACGGGACTGGGAGTTTGCTACCAAAATGGGCCTGCCCATTGAGCAAGTAATTGCCCCAGCTGGCGACGAGCAGATTGACCTCAGCAAAGAAGCCTTTACCGAAAAAGGCGTACTGGTGAATTCCGGCGACTTTGACAATCTGGCATTCGACGCCGCCTTTGACGCCATCTCCACCAAACTGGTGGAACTGGGCAAAGGCAAAGTCACCACCAACTACCGCCTGCGCGACTGGGGCGTATCTCGCCAGCGCTACTGGGGCTCACCGATTCCCATGTTTAACCTGCCGGACGGTGGCGAGATTCCCGTGCCGCTGGAAAAACTGCCAGTGCTGCTGCCGGAAGATGTGGAGATGGACGGCGTTCACTCCCCCATCAAGCAGGACAGAGAATGGTGCAAGGCGGAATTAAACGGCCAAGCGGTCGAGCACGAAACCGACACCTTCGACACCTTCATGGAGTCCAGCTGGTACTACGCGCGCTACACCTGCCCCAACTACGAAGAGGCGATGCTAAACCCGGACGCGGCCAACTACTGGTTGCCGGTAGACCAGTACGTGGGCGGTATCGAACACGCCATTTTGCACCTGCTGTACGCGCGCTTTTTCCACAAACTGATGCGCGACGAAGGCCTGGTCAACAGCGATGAGCCGTTTAAGCGCCTGCTGTGTCAGGGCATGGTACTGGCGGAGTCGTTTTATAAAGAGAACAGCGACGGCAGCAAAACCTGGGTGAACCCGGTAGACGTGACTCTGGAAAAAGACGACAAGGGCGCCACGATCAAAGCCGTGGAAACCGCTACCGGTGATGAGCTGCAAGTTGGCGGCACCATCAAAATGTCCAAATCCAAAAACAATGGCATCGACCCGCAAACTGCAGTCGATCAGTACGGCGCCGACACCGTGCGCCTGTTTACCATGTTCGCTGCACCCCCAGAGCAAACCCTGGAGTGGCACGACTCCGGTGTGGAAGGCGCCAGCCGCTTTTTGCGCCGCCTGTGGAAGAATGCTCAGGAACACCTCACTAAAGGTGAAGTGGCCACACTGAATGTGGATGCATTATCAGACGCGCAAAAAGACCTGCGCCGAAAAACTCACGAAACCATTAAGAAGGTGAGCGATGACTACGGTCGCCGTCAGACCTTTAACACCGCCATCGCCGCCGTAATGGAACTGATGAATGAAGTGGGTAAATTCAGTGACGAGTCGGAACAAGGGCTGGCAGTCGAGCGTGAGGCACTGGAAGCAGCTGTTCTATTGTTGGCTCCGGTAGCCCCTCATATCAGCCATGTTCTGTGGAATGCCTTTGGCCACGATGGCACCGTGATCGATGCCTCCTGGCCAAACCATGACGAAGCAGCGCTGGTGCGCAGCAGCATCGAAATGGTGGTACAGGTCAACGGCAAGGTACGCGCCAAACTGCAAGTGGCCGCCGATGCCGATCAAGATAGCATTATTGATCTGGCCAAAGCCGACCCCAACGTGCAGAAATTCCTGGAGGGCAAAGAGATCAAGATGTGCAAAGTGATTCCGGGTAAACTGGTGACGTTTGGTGTTAAGTAACCTCGCAGCTCAAGGTGGCAAAAGACAGGTGCAAAACATGAAAAAAATAGTGATTAACGGGCTAATCCTCACTGGTTTGCTGCTTACCACTGCCTGCGGCTGGCACCTCCGCGGCGGCTTGGATGCAGCAGGGCTGGAAAGTGTTCATATACGCTCCGCTATGCCCCATAGTGGTTTTGCCCGCTTGCTGAAGAACGATTTCAACAGCCAGGGCATTACCATCACTGAACAGCCGGAAGACGCCCAATACCAAGTGGTTGTTGTAAGAGAATCCAGCGACAGCCGCACCGCCAGTATTACCAGCAGTGCTCGTGCTGCGGAACAAACTGTGGTGGAAGAAGTGACCGTCACCGTACTGGGCAGTAACGGCGATGTACTGCTTCCCGATACGGTTCTGCGTGCAGAGCGCTCTTTGGACTTTGATGAAAGTCAGATTATCGGCAAAGCCGATGAGTCCGAACTGGTGCAGCAAGAGTTGCTATCTGATCTGGTGCGTCAGCTTACTCGCCGCTTACTGGCATTGTCCAAACAGACTCCCTGAGCCACTGTGAAGATCAAGCCTGAACAGTTATCCCGCCACCTGCAACAACTGGCGCCGGTATACCTGGTATTTGGCGAAGAACCACTGTTGGTACAGGAGGCCTGCGACACCATTCGTGCTGCCGCTCGTGCCCAGGGTTTTAACGAGCGGGAACTGTTTCACGGTGAAGTGGGTTTCGACTGGAATCAGTTACTTACCGAAGCCAACAGCCTGTCCCTGTTTGCCGACAAAAAAATTCTTGAACTGCGCATCCCTACCGGCAAACCTGGCGACAAAGGCAGCAAGGCTATTCAGGAGTACTGCCAACATGCGAGTGCCGATAACCTGCTGTTGGTGATTGCCCCCAAACTGGACGCGGCTACCCAGCGGGGTAAATGGGTAAAAGCATTAGACAGCTGCGGAGTATTGGTACAAACCTGGCCCGTACAACCCAACCAATTGCCTCGCTGGATTGGCCAGCGCCTTCAACAAGCCGGAATAAAAGCGAGCCAGCAGGCAGTGGAGATACTGGCTGACCGAGTGGAAGGCAACCTGTTGGCCGCGGTGCAAGAAATTGAAAAGCTGAAGTTGCTAACCAGTGACAACGAAGTGGACGCCACCACCATGTCGACGGTTGTGGCAGACAGTGCTCGATACAATGTATTCGCCTTGGTGGATAAAATCCTTATGGGGGATGCCCAAAGTGCGGCTCGTACTCTCCGTGGTTTGCGAGAGGAAGGTTCCGAGCCGCCGGTAATACTCTGGGCATTGAGCCGGGAAATCCGTATCTTATTAAAAGCCAGTGACGCCCATCGCAACGGTGAACACCTGGAACGAGCGCTAAAAAGCGCCGGGGTATGGGACAAACGCCAACCCGTCTATAAACAAGCACTGCGACGCCTGCAGGGGCCCCAGCTGCGAGCCATGTTGCGCCTGTGCCGCAATACCGACCAATCCATAAAAGGTCTCGCTGGCGACGACCCCTGGCAAAACCTCACCGAGTTGGTACTCAACCTTTCTGGCACCCCTGCCTTGTCCGGTGCCACTGTAAAAATGGCAGTAACACCTCAGAACTAACAAAGTTAACGGAACCACCGCGGCCCGACAGGTACTAAGGTGCATTGAGCGGAGATACCCATGCACCCAAAAACAATCCTGGCGGCTGTACTGCTGGCACTTGCCTGCGGATTTGCCAGCGCAGAAACCTACCAAAGTGGCAAACAGCAGGTGCAACTGCTGGAGCTTTACACCTCTGAAGGTTGTAGCAGCTGCCCTCCGGCAGATCGTTGGCTATCTCGACAGAAGCAAAACAGTGGCTTGTGGACCCAATTTGTACCCGTTGCCTTTCATGTCGCCTACTGGGACTGGATTGGCTGGGAAGATGATTTCGCCAGCGAAAAGTACGACCAACGCCAACGCAACTACGCCAGCACCGGTGCGATTTCCAATATTTACACCCCTGGGTTTTTATTGAATGGCAGAGAATGGCGAGGCTTTTTCCAACACCAAAGCGCGCTGCCAACAGCAAAGCCAGTACAAGCTGGTAATTTGGCACTGTCGATCGACGGTAAAACATTCAGTGCTAGCTTTGATGGCAAAAATGGTCGCGAACTCAATATCGCCATATTGGGCATGGGCCTGAACAATAAAGTGACTCGCGGAGAAAACCGCAATAAAACCCTGGCTCACGATTTTGTGGTGGTGGGTTTCGGCAGCTATCCAGTCGGCAAGCATGGCTGGAACGGTCGCCTGCCAATGATTATGCACCCATCAGATAATTACGCGATTGCCGCCTGGGTGACCGACGGCACGTCTCAACAGCCTATTCAGGTGGTTGGCGGAGAATACACACCAGAAGGTCGATGACAGGGCATTGGTTGCGCCGAATTACCGATGAGCTAAGCGCTGAAAGAGCTGCTTTGCCACTGCTCTGACGAGCAACCAGCCTGTACCAATACCGAGGATATTGGCCAATAAATCCAACCACTCCATTGAGCGGTACCCCGTTGCCCCCTGCAACAGCTCGATCAGTATCCCATAGCCCAGTAACAGCAACGCCAAATTTCTTTGCCCAGAAAAGCCCCGGTTGTAAAATAGCGCCCACCAGCCCAGACCGTAGAAATACACATACGCAAGACCATGGTGCAGTTTATCCTGGTGGGGAAACCAGGGCTCACCACCAGACATGGGGGCCAGCGACAACGCTGCAATCAGCGCCAGCGAGCCTGCAAATGTCCACGTCCAAAACTGCCTTCCAGGCAACAGCAGGGATGTCATTAGTCTTGCCCCGGGGTCAACAGGGCATCCAGGGTGCGAAGCCGCTCAACGGTACCCACATCCCACCATTGGCCATCGTATACCTGACCAGTAATTTGTCCATCTTCCATAACCGGGCGCAGCACCTCCCAAAGGGGGAAAGCAGGGTTTGTAGGGCAATACTGAGAAAAGCGAGTTGGGCTGAGCAAGCTAATACCACTGAATGTCCGAGTGTCTTTACCTGGCTGCTGCGGGTAGTGAACCCTGTGGCCATCCGTCAAAATAAAGTCCCCATTGGGATGTTGCTGCGGATTTGGCACCAGCACCAGATGGGCCTCTTCGTTTTGGTTCAGACCACGATCGATTAGCTGCTGAAACGGGTAATCCGTCCACACATCCCCATTGACCACCAAAAAGGGCTGTTCACCCAGCTGGTCATCCAACAGAAGGGGCAGCGCCTTAAAAATACCGCCACCGGTTTCCAAGGGCTGCCCTTCCGGTGACCACTGAACACGTACACCGTAGCGACTGCCATCGCCAATGTAATCTTCAATTTGTTGCCCCAGCCAAGCCGTATTAATCACCACCTCACGGATACCGGCAGTGGCCAAGCGTTCGATGTGATATTCAATTAACGGCTTGCCACCCACTTTGAGTAGCGGCTTGGGCGTGGTTTCAGTCAGCGGTCTCAGGCGTTTGCCAAAACCCGCCGCTAAGATCATTGCCTTCATACGTTTTATGCTCTCCCTTGGCCTGCCACATTCCAGTCGCTGTACCAGCTGTGTTGAGGCAATGCTGGGAGTACACGTTCACGGAACCACTGATTCAACGGCTCCAATTCCGGGTAGCGCTCTGCTACCTGCAGGGTATAGCGAATCACCAGTGGCAAATCATTGAGATAATGGTGCTTTCCATCCCGGAGTGACAGGCGGGCGAAAATACCCAGTACCTTCAAGTGACGCTGCAGCCCCATCCAGTCAAACCAACGCAAAAACTGGGAATCACCAACCCCAGCTAACTGACCCTGTTGACGAAGCCGCTCGGCATAAGCCAGCGCTTGCTGCTGCACCCACTCTACAGGCTGGCGCTGGTAGCAATCCTTCAAAAGCGATACCAAATCATAGGTAACAGCACCCACCACCGCATCCTGAAAGTCGATCACCCCTACCTGTGAATCCGCCAACACCATTAAATTGCGGCAGTGGAAATCCCGGTGAACCACTACCTGAGGCTGCTCAAGGGCATTCTGGATCAACAGCTCGCCCTGTTGCTCCAACAGTTGCTGCTCATCCGAGCGCAGCTCCAGGTGCAACAACTCACTGAGAAACCACTGAGGAAAAAGAGACAGTTCCAGAGTCAGTAGTTGCCGATCATAGAGCGAAAACACCTGGGGTTGGATATCCATGGACTGGATTGCCTGCAGGGTGTCAAACGCTTTGTAGCAACGCTTATCCAGATGTTCAGCAGGCTGGTGGGCAAACAGATGATCGCCAAAGTCTTCAATCAACAAATAGCCACGGCAGTAGTCTACGGCGTATACCCGCGGGGTATAAACACCCTGCGCCTGTAAAGCCAGTGCCTTGCTGACAAAATTCGGGGTATTTTCCTGCTCTGGCGGTGCCCAAACTGCGATCAACGACGGCTGGGTATTGAGGCGAAAATAACGCCGAAAGCCCGCATCACCTGCTAGGGGCGACAACCGCAACGCCTGGTCCAGTGATACGGATATGGGAATGTAGTCCAAAAGCCAGCGCTCAAGGGCCTGAGTGTCAGGGGCCATGATGTAACAGCTCATTAAAAGGGCACTGATTCTACCCTCTCTGTTGAGACGTGTTAACAACTCTATTTATCCTTGTTTGCGACCTGTCATCTGTATACCGTTCGGTTACAATGGTCGTTTGTATCGCGTATAACAATTGTCCATAACCATTACCCATAACAACAGCCGACAAGTCGCAACTCATGCCTTTACCCGCTCTCTCTCGCAGGCCACTTCATTTAGCCGTAACCCGATATTTAAGCCTGCTGGCGGTATCGGCCATCACACTGCCTGCTGTTGCCCAACAGGACGTCGAGTGGGACTGCCAGCCCAGTGAAGACGGTAGCGGTTGGGACTGTCGACAGCTGGGCGAAGACAGCCGGGCACCCAGCGCTGGTGTTAATCCAGTCCGTTTGCCCGCTCCCAGTCAATCGCAGCCGACTGCCTCATCTACACCTCTGGCCCAACGCCTGGGCTGGGTAGAAAAGTCCCAGCTGACCGAAGAGCAACAACAGCAAATTGCCACCGGGTGTTGCGGCATTTATGTGGCTCCACAGAAATCCGTGGACGGCAGTGACAATCCGGACACTGCACCGGTAAATGTCCAGGCCGATTGGCAACAGGAATCGCAAAAGCTGATTACCCTGAAGGGCAATGTCGATATCACCCAAGGCAACCGCACGCTCAACAGTGACACAGGCGTGATTGACGCCCCCAACAATACCGCGAACTTCGACGGCAATATCCGTATCAGCGAGCCTAACCTGCTGTTGATGGGCGACAGCGCCAAACTCAATATGGAGTCCGGCGCGGTTGAAGTGGACAACGCGGCCTTTGTGTTTCCAGAAGCCAGGGTTCGCGGTACCGCCAGCCAACTGGTTCGCAGCGAAGATGAAAACTACCGAATTGAGGACGTGACTTACACCAGCTGCCCCCCCGACAGCAACGCTTGGCAACTGGTGACTGGCCGTGTGGACATCGACACCGAAAAAAATACCGCTACCGCACGCAATGTGCGCATTGAAGTAAAAGACATTCCCATTATTTACCTGCCATGGGTACGCTTTCCGCTGGGGGATGAACGCCAGACCGGCTTGTTATTCCCCAACTTTGGAGTTGGCGGCCGCAATGGCGCAGACTTTTCGGTGCCCTACTACATCAACTTGGCGGATAACTACGACCTGACACTGACACCCCGTTACATTCAGGAGCGGGGCAATATGATTGAAGCCGAGTTTCGCCACCTGTCCAGCTGGGGCTATACAGAACTGCAGGCTTCCTGGCTTGGTGACGACGACGGCGGAGATAGCAGCAATAACTCCCTGGAAAGCACCATCGGTGAAGATCGCTGGTCGCGCATCCTTCGTCATAATGGCTCATTACCTTTGGGCAATGGCACATTTACCACCGAAGTGGATTACACCAAGGTCAGCGATAATCTGTTTATTCGCGACCTGGGCATAAACACCCTGGAAGACAACAGCACCACCCACCTGACGCAGAAAGTGCAATTGGGCTACAACACCGATAACTGGCAGTTTTCCTTTAAAGGGGAGCAGTTTCAGACCATATTTATCGACCCCGATCAGCCGTTTAGTGAGCCGTTTAAACAACTGCCTCGAATCGACGCCAACGGCACCTACAACTTGGGTGGTGGCGTTACCCTGACATTGAATCAACACGCGGTGGCTTTTGAACACAGCGATGAAACCAGCTTCCAAACTGGCGATCGTGCTCGATTTGACTGGGGATTGGAGTGGGCAAACCAGTGGCAATGGGGCTTCTTTACCCCCGGCGTCGAGTTGCGCCATATCAGCTACAACCTGGATGAGAATCTTGGGCAATTACCGGACACCTCACCATCAGCAACAGCACCACTGGCCTACATAGATACCGGCCTGTTTTTTGAGCGCGATTCGGACAGTCACACACAAACTCTGGAACCGAGGCTATTCCTGCTCTACGCGGAACAAGAGGTCCAAACTGATTTACCGGATTTTGACACTAGCGAGCAGACATTTGGCTTTAGTTCACTGTGGCGCAAAGACCGTTTTAGCGGCGGTGATCGCCTGGGTGACAGCAAACAAGCGAGCTTTGGCCTGACAACACGCTTTATCGACACCAATGGCCGGGAGTGGTTAAGTGCTAGCATTGGCCAGATTTTCTATTTTGAAGATCGCACTACTACCCTTAATGAGGAAATTGAAAACGCTGTTCTTACTGATATTTTGCAATTGGATAGCAATGGCGATGGCGTGGTGAATGAAAATGATGACACTATCAATGAAAGGTCTGCGATCGATATCAACAACCTCACCCGTAATAGCTCTCCCATCGCTGCAGAGCTAAACTGGCAAATCTCCGACCGCTGGCAGTTCCTTGGCGACACCACTTGGGATACTGACCTGGACCGCATTGATCGAGGCAGTGTGGGTTTCCGTTACAATGACGGCAACAACCGTATTTTCAATCTGGGCTACCGTTACACTCGCAATACTGCACGGGTTGTACGCAGCGCTACCGATCCCGCGTTTACCTTCTTACAAGACCAGAATATTGAGCAAGGTGACATCTCCACAATTTACCCACTGGTAGGCAATCTGAGCCTGATCGCTCGTTGGAATTACGACTTTACCAATAGCCGTAACCTTGAAACTTTTGCCGGTGTGGAATACAACAGTTGCTGTTGGCGTGCCAGTGTTGTGGCGCGGCGTTGGATCCAGCGCGACGATCTGCGCCTGCTGCCCAGCAGCAACCTGGAAGAAGATGAGGGTATCTTTTTCCAAATACAGCTAAAAGGCCTGGCAGGAACCAGTAGTCGAGTAGATGATCTATTGGAAGAAGGCATTTACGGCTATCAACCCGAAGAGCAATGATCTAAAGAATACCGCTATGAAAATCGTACTCAACAAGCACATATGCGCTTTGGCACTGACCAGTGCACTCACCTTCAGCATCTCAAGTCAGGCTCAGGAGATTTTCCTGGACCGAACAGTGGCTATTGTCGGCAATAATGTGGTGATGCAGAGCGAGCTGGAAAACCGACTGCAAGACGTATTGAAGCGCTTACAACAGCAAAATATTGATCCACCGCCAGAAAATGAGCTGAAAAAGCAGATTCTTGAACAACTGGTGGACGAGCGTTTGCTTCTGAACTTTGCGGAAGAACGTGGTATGCGAGTCAGCGACCAGGAAATCAACCAGCACCTGCAAACCCTCGCTTCTCAACAGAGCATCACCTTGGATCAATTGGTAGAGCTGGTACACCAACAGGGAGATAGCCTGGCGGATCTGCGGCGCAACATTCACGACCAACTGGTGATTCGTCGCATCGAAGAACAGGCGATCAAAGCCAGCATTCCCGTATCCTTGCAGGAAATTGAACAACTAATGGCCTCTGAGCAAGGCCAGGCATCTACTGCTGCCAGCTACCAAATCGGCCATATTTTGTTGCCTCTGCCTGCAAGTGCCAGCAAAGAAGAAGTCATATCCGCCACGGCAGACGCTGACAACCTCGTGAAACAGTTGCGTGAAGGCGCCAATTTCCAGCAACTGGCGATTACCCACTCCAAAGGCCCGAACGCCCTGAAAGGCGGTGACCTGGGCTGGAAAAAACCGGTGCAATTACCTGCGAAATTCCGCCCGGCGGTTGCTGATATGAACAGTGGCGATATCTCTGATCCCATTCGCAGTGACGCTGGCTTACATATTCTGAAAGTGCATGATCGCAAAGGCGGCGAACCTCAGATGATGTTGCAACAGCACAAGGTCCGTCACATTCTGGTACCCACCAACGCCATCCGCGACGACGAGGCCGCTTACGAAGAACTGTCAGCACTGCGCCAACGTATTGCCGACGGCGAAGATTTTGCTGATTTAGCCAAAGAATTTTCCGAAGACCCTGGTTCCAAGCAACAAGGCGGTGACCTGGGCTGGGCAACCGTAGAGGAAGGCTTGCTGGTACCGGAATTTTTGCAGGTAATGCAATCGGTAGAAACCAATGAAATCAGCTCTCCCTTCCGCAGCCAGTTCGGCTGGCACATTCTGGAAGTGACCGAGCGCCGAGAGAAGGACTTCGGCAAAGTTGCGATGCAAAACCGGTTTGCCGACGTCATTCGCAACAGCAAGTTCGATGAAGAGAAAGCTATCTGGTTGCAGGAAATGCGTTCTGACTTTTACATCGAGTTAAAGTTGTAATGACGTTGCGTTTGGCCCTCACACCCGGCGAACCTGCCGGGATCGGGCCTGATTTAGCCATTTTATTAGCTCAGCAGGCATCACCCCACGAGCTCGTAGTTTTTGCCGATCCAGAACTACTGCAACAACGGGCAGAAACCCTAGGCCTGCCACTCAACCTGCGACAACCCGGCAATCAGCCGCGGCCTTTAAAACCGGGGGAACTGGCTGTATACCCTGTCCCACTGGTTACCCCCTGTACCTCAGGAATACTGAACCCTAATAACGCTTCCTATGTATTAGCTTGCTTGCAACAGGCGACCCTTCAATGCATCCAGGGTGATTGCAATGCATTGATTACGGGCCCAGTACATAAAGGTGTTATTAACAACGCGGGTATTGCTTTCTCCGGCCACACGGAGTTTTTGGCTGAACAAACCAACACCGAGAAAGTGGTGATGATGCTGGCCACTGAAGGTTTGCGAGTGGCGCTGGCTACCACGCATCTACCACTTAAAAACGTCGCTGATGCCATAACCAGTGAGCTGCTGGAACAGGTGATAGCCATTTTGCACACCGACCTGCAGCAAAAATTCGGGCTGACCCACCCCCAAATCCTGATATGTGGACTCAACCCCCATGCGGGAGAAGGCGGGCACTTGGGGCGAGAGGAAATAGACGTTATTGAACCAACCCTGGAAAAGCTGCGGCAACAAGGAATAAATCTTGTTGGCCCGCTACCTGCCGATACATTATTCACCCCAAAATACCTGGAATCCGCTGACGCAGTATTGGCCATGTATCACGATCAAGGATTGCCGGTATTGAAATACAAGGGTTTTGGTGCCGCAGTAAATATCACTCTGGGCCTGCCCATTATTCGTACCTCTGTCGACCACGGCACTGCCTTGGATCTCGCAGGCACTGGCAACATCGACTGCGGCAGTCTTGAGACTGCGATAGAATATGCGGCAACCATGCTTAATGCGTCATCCGACAACTGACAAAATTGACGCTCTTACCAATCCATCGCAGGCAATGGAGAGTCTTTCAGAACTCGCTGTAAATACATCCATGTAAGCTCGTCGACGGCATCCATGCCGTCAGCGGTTCTGAAAGACTCTCCATAACCTGCTTTATACCGAGCAAACACCTTTGCATAGCAGAACCCGCCACACTGACTTAACCGACCACCGCGCCCGCAAGCGCTTTGGCCAAAATTTTTTGGTGGACGACAATATTATTGAAAAAATCGTCGCCGCCATTAACCCCAAAGATGGCGACAATCTGGTCGAAATTGGCCCAGGGCAAGGTGCACTAACAAGACCTCTGCTAGACCGCTGCCCACAGCTGCAAGTGGTGGAATTGGATAGAGATCTGGCCGCTCTGCTGACGGATAAATTTCACAACTATCCGGAATTCAAGCTCCACCAAGGCGACGCTCTAAAAACTGACTTTCTACAATTCAAGTGCAATGAAACACCTCTGCGGATTGTCGGCAACCTGCCCTACAACATCTCCACGCCATTGATTTTCCACCTGCTAGGCTATGCAGGCAACGTCAGTGATATGCACTTTATGCTGCAAAAGGAAGTTGTGGATCGCCTGGCCGCCAGCCCCGGTGACAAAACCTACGGCCGCCTCACGGTGATGGCTCAATATCATTGCCAGATAGAGCCGCTGTTTGTCGTACCACCGGGGTCCTTCCACCCCGCCCCGAAAGTGCAATCCGCTATTGTTCGTTTGCTGCCTTACAAGCAACCACCTTATGTCGCAGCAGACCCTAAACTGCTGCATAAACTGGTCAGCACCTGTTTTCAACAGCGCCGCAAAACCCTGCGCAACAGCCTCAAACACTTTGCCCCGGCAGAACAACTGGCTACACTGGCTATCGACCTGAACCTGAGGCCAGAAGTACTTGCAGTTAAAGACTTTGTAAGCCTCAGTAACGAGCTGGCTAATTTCAAATCATAAAACGACCCCCGGGTTTCGCTACGCTGCACCCGGGCTACAAATTTCAAAGCGGAACCCGGGAAAACAACATAAATCCAGCCATGAGCGACTGCCCGATACAAGTAACTGTACAAACCGAATATCTAGCCAACCAATCGGAGCCTAAGCGCAACCGCTACGCCTTTGCCTACCATATTACCGTTACCAATCTTGGCGATGAGAGTGTGCAATTGTTATCGCGCCACTGGCATATCACCGACGGCAACAATCAACGTCAGGAAGTACAGGGCATTGGCGTGGTTGGGGAACAACCTCATATCAGCCCGGCCACCAGCTACCACTACACCAGCGGTGTGATTCTGGAAACCCCGGTGGGCACTATGGCGGGCAGCTACCAGATGACTACTCCAGATGGCGACACCTTTGACGCCACTATCCCACTGTTTGTATTAGCCGCACCGGGAGCAGTACATTGAATTGGCCTCATCAAGGAATATGACCCGTGGCTATTTACGTTGTTGGTGATTTACAGGGCTGTTTAAAGCCCCTGAAAAAACTGCTTAAAAAAGTCGACTTTGATCCCACACAAGATCAACTCTGGGCCGCTGGTGATGTGGTCAACCGCGGCCCCAAGTCATTAAAAACCCTGCGCTATCTGTACAAACTCGGCGACGCTTTCCGCATGGTATTGGGCAATCACGATCTGCATCTGCTGGCGGTAGCATCTGGCGCCGCCACTCTGCGCCCGAAAGATACCTTGCAAGAAATACTCGACGCACCAGACCGGGACAATCTGCTTCACTGGTTGCAACAGCAACCGCTGCTTATCCACGATCAGGGCTACTGCTTAGTACACGCGGGTATCCCACCCAAGTGGAGTATTAAAAAGGCCAAGCGCCTGGCGGAGGAAGTGGAAGCAGTGCTGCGCGGCCCAAACCCACTGCCCTACTTCGAAGCCATGTATGGCAACACGCCAGCCAAGTGGTCAAAGCACTTGCAAGGTACAGATCGCCTGCGGGTAATTACTAACTACCTCACCCGAATGCGCTTCTGTACAGCCAAGGGCAAACTGGAACTCACCCAAAAGCTCGGCCCCAAACAAGCGCCCAAAGGCTACGCCCCTTGGTTCTTTCACGAAAACCGCAAAGCAGCCCACGATAAAATCATCTTTGGCCACTGGGCAGCTTTGGAAGGTCAGGACTGTGGTACCAATCTTTACCCCTTGGATACCGGCTGTGTGTGGGGCGGCAAGCTGCGCATGATGCGGCTTGAAGACGAAGCGCTGTTTGAGGTGACCTGCGAGAACTGTGGTTAGCAGCTGTTGAGGTAATATTGCATTCAGCGGGGATCAACAACAACGGAACTCACTATGACTGAGCAAAACAAATCTCCACAGCAACAATGGCAACAAGCCGCCACAAAAGAGCTGCATTCCAGCTCTGTGGATGATCAGTCAACGAATACCCCTGAAGGCATTGCCATAAAACCTCTTTACACCGCCAGCGACCTTGATGGCATTGAACATCTGAACAGCTACCCTGGCTCCCCACCCTATCTGCGCGGCCCCCGCGCCACCATGTATCGTGGCCGCCCCTGGACCATTCGCCAGTACGCCGGATTTTCCACCGCCGAAGAATCCAACGCCTTCTACAAACGCAATTTGGCAGCGGGCCAACAGGGCATCTCGGTAGCCTTTGACCTGCCTACCCACCGAGGCTACGACTCCGACCACGAACGGGTTACCGGCGATGTGGGTAAAGCCGGGGTGGCTATCGACAGCGTCGAGGACATGAAGATTCTGTTCGACGATATTCCACTGGATAAAGTCTCGGTATCCATGACCATGAATGGCGCGGTATTGCCAATTATGGCCAGTTATATTGTTGCTGCGGAGGAACAGGGTGTCGAAGTCGCTCAGCTTTCCGGCACTCTGCAAAATGATATCCTCAAAGAATTTATGGTGCGCAACACCTATATATACCCGCCCGAACCGTCCATGCGCATCGTCTCGGATATTATTGCTTATACCGCTGTGAGGATGCCCAAGTTCAACTCGGTATCCATCTCCGGTTACCATATGCACGAGGCGGGTGCGACTGCGGCTCAGGAGCTTGCATTTACCATTGCCGACGGCATTGAATATGTGCGCACCGCCGTTAACAGCGGCCTGGATGTGGACAGCTTCGCGCCACGATTATCGTTCTTCTTCGCCATCGGCATGAATTTCTTTATGGAAGCTGCCAAGCTACGTGCCGCCAGGGTATTGTGGTCAAAATTAATGGCAGAAAACTTCAATCCGCAAAACCCCAAGTCGCTGATGCTGCGCACTCACTGCCAAACCTCCGGTGTTAGCCTGACCAGCAAAGACCCCTATAACAATATTGTGCGCACCACGGTGGAGGCGATGTCTGCGATACTGGGTGGCACCCAGTCGCTGCACACCAATGCGTTTGATGAAGCACTGGCACTGCCTACGGATTTTTCTGCCCGCATCGCCCGCAATACCCAGTTAATACTTCAGGAAGAAACCGGTCTGACCAATGTGGTGGATCCATTGGCTGGCTCTTACTATATCGAATCCCTTACGGACTCATTGGTACATGAAGCACTTAAAATTATCGAGGAAGTAGAGCAATTAGGCGGCATGACCAAAGCCGTTGAGTCAGGTATGCCTAAATTGCGTATCGAACAGGCAGCAGCCCTAAAGCAAGGGCGCATCGACCGTGGCGAGGATGTGGTGATCGGCGTCAACAAATACCAGCTGGAGCAAGAGCCAGATGTTGATCTGCTGGATATCGACAACAGCTCAGTACGGGAAGCCCAAGTAGCTCGTCTAACCCAAATACGCAAGCAGCGAGATGAAATCGCTTGCCAGACGGCACTGCAAAAAATTACCGAAGCAGCAGAAAGTGGCACTGGAAATTTGCTAGCGCTATCGGTGGATGCCATGCGCGCGCAGGCAACCGTGGGTGAGGTATCCCTGGCACTGGAAAAAGTATGGGGCAGGCACAAAGCGGATATACAATCCATCAGTGGCGTTTACAGCTCCGATTTTCAAGAGGGCAGCGAGGTGCATAAAACACAACAATTGGTGGCAGAATTCGCCGAACAAACTGGCCGCCGGCCGCGCATGTTGGTGGCCAAGTTAGGGCAAGATGGCCACGACCGCGGCGCCAAGATTATCGCCACTGCATTTGCGGATATGGGCTTTGATATCGATATCGGCCCACTGTTTCAAACCCCCGAAGAAGCGGCGCGCATGGCTATCGAAAACGACGTGCATGTTGTCGGGGTATCGTCCCAGGCCGCGGGCCATAAAACCCTGGTGCCGCAACTTATCACAGTTCTTAAAGAGCTAAACGCTGAAGATATTGTGGTCATTTGCGGCGGGGTAATTCCGCCACAGGATCACGATGAGCTACGCAGCCACGGGGTAGCGGCTATTTATGGCCCCGGCACTCATATTCCCAGCGCTGCGCAGGAAATTGTCACCTTGCTCCGTGAACGCCTGTCTATCTGATGCCTGACCAGACTCCTGAACAACTGGCGCAGCGGCTTCTTAACAGTGATCGCCGTGCACTGGCACAAGCGATTACGCTGGTAGAATCGACTCTACCTAATCACCGCCAGCAAGCGTTGCAACTGCTGGAAATTTTAACGCCCCACACGGGCAACAGCCGACGCATTGGAATTTCTGGGTCACCTGGTGTAGGCAAATCCACCTTTATTGAAGCTCTTGGCTGCTACCTTGTAGAAAAAGACCACAAAGTGGCGGTACTGGCAGTAGACCCTTCATCCACCCTCAATGGCGGTTCCATTCTGGGCGACAAAACCCGGATGGAAAAGCTGGCGCTGCAAACCAACGCCTATATTCGCCCTTCGCCCGCGGGCAACACATTGGGCGGAGTAGCACGGCGCACTCGCGAAAATCTGCTGCTGTGCGAGGCAGCCGGTTTTGATACTGTCCTTGTGGAAACAGTCGGGGTTGGCCAGTCTGAAGTCGCAGTGGCCAATATGACGGATATGTTTGTATTGATGCTGCAACCGGGGAGCGGTGATGATCTGCAAGGTATAAAGCGCGGTGTGATCGAACTGGCGGACTTGATTTTAGTTAATAAAGCGGACGGTGCATCCACTAAGCTGGCTGAAAAAACCAGCCGTGACTATCAATCTGTTCTGGGGCTGCTACAACCAAAAAGTGAACACTGGAGTCCAGTAGTAGAAGCCTTATCAGCCCTTAACGGCACACAGTTCTTAACTGTTTGGCAACGGATAGAAACGTATTTCTCCTCCCTAGGAGAGCACATCACAAAACAGCGAAACACACAAAATATTGAGTGGCTATGGAGCGAAATGGCTGAGCGACTGGTAACTGAGTTGCGTACCAACACCAACGTAAAGTCTGCTGCCAAATCGTTTGAAAGGTCTGTAAAACAGGGTGATATACCACCGACGATAGCTGCAGAAAAGTTGTTAGATATTTTTAAGAGAAGCAAAACATGATTGGCAAACTAAACCATGTCGCCATTGCGGTAACAGACATAAAAGCCGCCAGCCGTATCTATCGGGATACACTGGGCGCAGAGATTTCCGAGCCTGTAGACTTGTCTGAGCACGGCGTTACTACCGTTTTTGTCAATCTACCCAATACCAAAATAGAACTTATAGCGCCCTTGGGAGATAACTCTCCTATCGAAAAGTTTTTGCAAAAAAACACTCAAGGTGGAATGCACCACCTGTGTTACGAGGTGGATGATATATTGGCATCTCGCGACAAGTTGGTTGCCGATGGGGCAACTGTTTTAGGAGACGGAGCTCCCAAAACAGGCGCCCATGGCAAACCGGTGCTCTTTTTGCACCCAAAAGACTTTTGCGGCACTTTAATTGAGCTGGAACAGATATAACTCTCGCTAGTTATCTTTCTGCTCGACCGTAATGGTCTTCAAAACGAACGATATCGTCTTCACCAAGATAAGAGCCTGACTGCACTTCAATTAACTCCAGGGGGATTTCACCGGGGTTTTTAAGACGGTGTTTTACGCCCAGTGGAATGTAAGTGGACTGGTTTTCTGTCACCAGAAACTCGTCTTCTCCCTTAGTAACCAGAGCGGTTCCCTGCACAACAATCCAGTGTTCAGCACGGTGATGGTGCATTTGCAAACTCAGTTCTGCACCGGGATTAACGACAATACGCTTCACCTGAAAGCGCTCGCCCTCGTCTACCGAATCGTAGTTACCCCAAGGCCGATAAACCTTGCGATGATTCTGCAACAGCTCGCTACCAGACTCCTTCAGCTTCTGTACAACGGCCTTAACATCCTGAGCACTATCTTTAGCGGCCACCAAAGTCGCATCCACTGTGTCCACAACAATGACGTCATTAAGGCCAACGGTGGCCACCAATTTATCGCCAGAACGAACTAAGCAATTGCTACTGTTGTGAAAAATAGTATTCCCTGAAGATGAATTACCCTGTGAATCTTTATCAGAAATCTCCCAAAGCGCTGACCAAGCACCCAGGTCGCTCCAACCACAATCCAGCGGCAGCATCGAAATATCCTGGGCATTTTCCATTACTGCATAGTCTATGGAGTCACTGGGGGAACTGAGAAAAGCATTGCGCTCAACACGTACAAAATCCAAATCTCTTTCCGTATTCGCCATGGCATCCTGGCAAGCTCGATATATATCTGGGCGATGCTGTTGCAACTCCTCTAGATACCGTTTTGCCCGAAACAGGAACATGCCGCTATTCCAATAGTAGTCGCCGCTATCCAGATACTGCTGAGCCGTCTGTTGATCTGGTTTCTCTACAAAATCCGACACTTCAAAAGCTAAGTTCTTTTGCTTGCCTGCACGAATATAGCCATAGCCGGTTTCTGGGCTTTGAGGCACAATACCAAAGGTAACCAAACTGCCAGCTTGGGCCACGCTTGCTGCCTCTTTAATCGCTGACTGGAAACCAGCCTTATCCAAAATAACATGGTCTGCTGGCAACACCAGAAGCATAGGATCTTCGTTTTGCTCGGCCGCATGCAGCGCTGCCAAGGCAATGGCTGGTGCGGTATTGCGACCCTCTGGCTCCAATAAAATACCATTGTGCTTAGAGCCCAGCGCACGAACTTGCTCAGCGACCAAAAAGCGGTGCTCTTCCCCGCAAATCATTATTGGCTCATCAACATGCTCACCCAACCGCAGAATGGTTTCCTGCAACATGGTGTGGCTTCCTTGCAAATTCAGAAACTGTTTTGGGTACCCATCACGTGACCACGGCCACAATCGGCTACCAGAACCTCCACAGAGGACGACCGGAATTACTTTGTTACTTTCCACGTTCTAACAACTCCTTTATAAAAATGGGGAATATTCTTAAACCATCTACAAAATAGCGACGCCACAAGCGCCTGGGATTTTGTAAAAACCGATAAAACCATTCGAAACTCAACGCCTGAACCCATTTAGGCGCACGACTCTCCGTTCCTACTAAGAAGTCAATTGAGGCACCAATACAAAAGCCAATACCTGTAGCCTTTCCTCGGGATTTCAGTTCATAAGCCAAGATTTCTTGCCGAGGAGAACCTACTGCAAAAAACAAATATTTAAATGGCTTACTCTCTGCGAGCGCAAGGCATTTTTCCACCTCATCGCTGTTATTCATAAAGCCCATTGGGGGGTTGTAATGGGTCACATTATCCAGATGTAAACGAGATAAGAGCCTCGCAACCAGTTCATCATTTGCGCCTATTATCAGCACTGAATCGTTGCTTTGTACTCCGCCTAAAAATAACTCGCTGGTTAAATCGCTACCCGGAACAACCTCTGGAAAACAAACACCACAAAACCGCGCCAGCTTTTGCAAAATTCGACTGTCACAAACACTGATCCATGCATTCTCATATAACGGGAGATATTCAGTGTTTTTATTAGCTCTCACAACATGGTCGACATTAGGGGTGACACAATACTCAAAACCAGCACCCTCTGACCAGCACTGCTCAAGCCGCATGAGTATCTGCTTTTTTGTTAGCAGATCGAACGGAAGATTAAAAATATGTTGTCTATGATCCAACACCATTTCTCCCAGTTGCGTACAACCCACTCTTTGCAGGCATAATGCCGTAAACAAGCAGATACAGCGCATTCAAAAAAATTGCCGCAATGCCTGATAACTCGAGCAACCAATTCACTTTAATTCCATACCAAGAACTTGATATCAGCACATCCATACCATGAAAAGAAGACGCTCTCACCAATATAAACACAAGTAAAAAGGTAAATCCCAATAACGCACCACTCAGGAATCTGAAATAACTTTTATACAAAGTAAATATTAATAAAAACCCCAAAGCACCCAGCGATGCAATCACCGCAATAAAGCTCTTCTGTATTAAGTGCTTTTTAGCGACCCAATCGTTTATAACAACTATTTGACGCCCTATATCCGTTAACAGCGATTGCAAATCTAACTGTTTATTCACTGACAAAAACAACAACAGAATTCCAGAGTACAGCCAAAAATAGCGGTAACGTTTCGGCGAAGAAACAGATTTGTAATAAACCGATATGCAGGCAGCGCAAGCAAAAACATAGGCTAAAACTGTCAACCAGCCTACTAAGGATGGGTCACCAATTCCTGGCCTCCAAGTTATCGCGCCCCAAACATCTTCCAGAAGTGACATACCTTTCTCACCCGTGAAAAATCAATCTGATCAGCAAAGAACACTGTAATTCGAGAAAATTAACACAATAGAAGCACAAAAAAAGCCCCGACCAACCGGCCGGGGCTTTTTTCAGTGTATAAAGCCAAAGGCTAGAGCAGCATTACTCTTCGTCGCTCTCAACTTCTTCAACCACTTCCACTTGCGGGCGATCCACCAGCTCAACATACGCCATAGGCGCGTTGTCGCCAGCGCGGAAGCCGCATTTAAGGATGCGGATGTAGCCGCCGGGGCGCTCTTCGTAGCGCGGGCCCAGTTCGCCGAACAGCTTGCCAACGGTTTCTTTGTTGCGCAGGCGGTCGAACGCCAGGCGACGGTTGGCAACGCTATCTTGCTTGGCCAGAGTAATCAGCGGCTCGGCGTAACGACGCAGTTCTTTGGCTTTGGGCAGTGTGGTTTTGATCAGTTCATGCTCGACCAACGACGCAGTCATGTTGCGAAACATGGCCCGACGGTGCGAGCTGTTGCGGTTCAGTTGGCGGCCACTTTGACGATGACGCATGGTTCGTATTCCTTAAATTGGGCCATCGCTCAGCGAGCAACGGCCAATTACAATTAGAGTTCTTCTTGCTTGATGCTGGCAGGTGGCCAGTTCTCAAGGCGCATTCCCAGGGACAGGCCGCGGGAGGCGAGAACGTCTTTGATTTCGGTAAGAGACTTCTTGCCCAGATTCGGCGTTTTCAGCAACTCTACTTCGGTGCGCTGAATCAGGTCACCGATGTAGTAGATGCTTTCCGCTTTCAGGCAGTTGGCCGAGCGAACAGTCAGCTCCAGATCGTCTACCGGACGCAGCAGAATCGGATCAATTTCCTCTTCCTTCTCCTCCGGCTCGGATTGGGCTTCGCTCTCCAGGTCGACGAATACCGCCAGCTGCTGTTGCAGAATGGTGGCCGCACGACGGATCGCTTCCTCCGGATCCAAAGTACCGTTGGTCTCCAGATCAATAATCAGCTTGTCCAAATCAGTGCGTTGTTCAACACGAGCGCTGTCCACCACATAGGCAACACGGCGAACCGGGCTGTAGGAAGCATCCAGTTGCAGGCGGCCAATAGCGCGGGTCTCTTCCTGATCGCTGTTGCGAGCGTCGGCGGGCTGGTAGCCGCGACCACGCTGAACGCGCAAGCGCATGTTCAGCTCAGTGTTGCCAGTGATGTTGGCGATCACCAGCTCCGGGTTCATGATTTCGACATTGCTGTCTACTTGGATGTCGCCAGCAGTTACCGCACCTTTGCCTTTTTTGCTCAGGGTCAGCTCAACTTCGTCTTTACCGTGCAGAACCACGGCAACTTCTTTCAAGTTGAGCAGGATTTCGATCACGTCTTCCTGTACGCCTTCAACGCTGCTGTATTCGTGCAGTACACCGTCGATCTCTACCTCAACCACGGCGCAGCCGGGCATGGAGGAAAGCAGAATGCGGCGCAGAGCATTACCCAGAGTGTGGCCAAAGCCACGCTCCAGTGGTTCCAGGACCACTTTGGCGTGGGTTGGACCCAGCTCGGTAACGTCGATGGTGCGCGGAGTCAGAAGTTCTGTCGCAGATGTTTGCATATCCGTACCTGTCTTTATTCAGTTAAACCTAAAGGTGAAAAGTGCTCCAAGTAATTACTTATTACTTGGAGTACAGCTCAACAATCAGGTTTTCGTTGATGTCGGAAGGCAGTTCGCTGCGGTCAGGAACGCGCTTGAAAGTACCGGCCATTTTGTTGGCGTCGACTTCAATCCACTCAACTTCACCGCGCTGGGCAGCCAGTGCCAGAGCGCTGGAAATACGCAGCTGAGTTTTGGACTTCTCACGGATGCTCACTTCGTCGCCAGCCTGGACCTGGTAAGAGGCGATGTTCACCTTCTTGCCATTCACCAGAATGGAATTGTGAGATACCAGCTGACGGGATTCAGCGCGAGTGGCACCAAAGCCCATGCGGTAAACCACGTTATCCAGGCGCTGTTCCAGCAGAGTCAACAGGTTGGCACCGGTTGCGCCGCGCAGACGAGCAGCTTCTTTGTAGTAGTTGCGGAACTGCTTTTCCAGAACACCGTAGGTACGACGAACTTTTTGCTTTTCACGCAGCTGAACACCGTAGTCAGACAGACGGCCACGACGCTGACCGTGCTGGCCAGGGGCGCTCTCTGCGCGACACTTGGAGTCCAGAGGACGAACGCCACTTTTCAGGAACAGATCGGTTCCTTCGCGGCGGGACAGTTTACAAGTTGGTCCAATATATCTTGCCATGATCTAAGCCCTGCCTTATACGCGACGTTTTTTCGGCGGACGACACCCGTTGTGGGGGATCGGCGTCACGTCGGTGATGTTGGTAATTTTGAATCCAGCGTTGTTCAGTGCGCGAACAGCGGATTCACGGCCGGGGCCAGGGCCCTTCACTTCCACTTCCAGGTTTTTCAAACCGTACTCTTGAGCGGCAACACCGGCACGCTCAGCAGCCACCTGAGCGGCGAAGGGAGTGGATTTGCGAGAACCGCGGAAACCGGAACCACCTGCAGTGGCCCAGCTCAGGGCGTTGCCCTGGCGGTCGGTAATAGTAACGATGGTGTTGTTGAACGACGCGTGAATGTGCGCGATGCCATCAACAACTGTCTTTTTGACCTTCTTGCGAGCGGTCTTTTGTCCAGGTTTTGCCATGATCAGTTATGTCCTATCAATTAGCGCTTGATGGGTTTGCGCGGACCCTTACGAGTACGGGCATTGGTCTTGGTACGCTGGCCGCGCAGCGGCAAGCTGCGACGGTGGCGCAGGCCACGGTAGCAACCAAGGTCCATCAAACGTTTGATATTCATACTGATTTCCCGACGCAAGTCACCCTCTACCGTGTGTTTGGCTACTGCCTCACGGAGAGTGTCCATCTGCGCGTCGGAGAGATCAGCTATCTTTACATCTTCCGCGATACCGACTTCAGCGCAGATTGCTTTAGCGGTTGGGCGGCCGATCCCGAAAACATAGGTGAGGGAAATCACCGCATGCTTGTTATCGGGGATATTGACACCGGAAATACGGGCCATTGAGTTTCTCCACAGTGTTTACTTATAAAAAGTCTAAATAAAATACTACCCGCCGCACCTTTGGCGGAAGGCCATAAAAAAGGCGCGAAAGGATAGCTTTGCTTGCACTAAAAAGCAAGTGCCTGACTGTTCAGCTAAGAATCAGCCCTGGCGTTGCTTATGGCGCGGCTCCGCACTACAGATTACCCGTACAACACCGTTGCGACGGATGATTTTGCAGTTGCGGCACATTTTTTTAACCGATGCACGAACTTTCATTACACTTACCTCAGTTTCTACAACAAGCGGCAGAAATTACCGCTTGCCCTTCAAATTGGATTTTTTCATCAACGAGTCGTACTGAGACGACATCAAGTGCGACTGAACCTGGGCCATAAAGTCCATGGTTACCACCACCGCAATCAACAGCGAGGTGCCACCCAGGTAAAACGGCACATTAAATTGCACTTGCAGCACTTCCGGCAACATACACACACCGGCCATATAAATACCGCCAACCACAGTCAGGCGAGTCATTACTGTGTCGATGTACTTGGACGTCTGCTCACCAGGGCGAATCCCAGGCAAGTAGGCCCCACCGCGCTTCAGGTTATCTGCCATTTCTTTGGTGTTGTACATCAACGCCGTGTAGAAGAAGCAGAAGAAAATAATCAAACCGGCAAACAGCAAGTAGTACAGCGGCTGACCGCGGCCAATTAACAAACCGATCTGGCTCACCCATTCCGGTGCATTACTGCCCTCACCAAACCAGGTGGTAATGGTGTTGGGAAACAGCAGAATACTGCTGGCAAAAATCGCCGGGATAACACCGGCCATATTCACCTTCAGCGGCAGATGGCTGGTCTGGGCGTTATACGCCTTGCGACCTTGCTGGCGCTGCGCGTAGTTCACGGTAATGCGGCGTTGACCGCGCTCCATAAATACCACAAAGTAAATCAGGGCAATGGCCAGAATCAGGATAAACAGCAATGCCACACCGTGGATCTCGCCCTGACGCGCCATCTCAATGGAACCGCCAATGGCACTGGGCAAACCCGCCACAATACCGGCAAAGATCAACATGGAAATGCCGTTGCCCACGCCACGTTCGGTGATCTGCTCACCCAGCCACATCATAAAGACTGCACCGGTAACCAGTGAAACCACAGCACCCACATAAAAGACCGGGCCGGGATCCATCGCAAAACCCTGACTGCCAAGGCCAACAGCAATACCTGAGCCCTGAACTAACGCCAGCAATACCGTACCGTAACGGGTGTACTGGTTAAGCTTGCGGCGGCCAGAGTCACCTTCTTTCTTAAGCTGTTCCAAACTGGGTACTACCGCCCCCATCAACTGCATAATGATCGACGCAGAGATATAAGGCATAACACCCAGAGTGAGGATACTCATATTTGCCAGTGCACCACCGGAGAACATGTTAAACACGTCGAGAATGGTGCCTTGGTTGCTGTTAAAAAACTCAGCAACACGCTCCGGATTAATGCCCGGAATAGGGATATGAATACCGATGCGGTAAACCACAATTGCCAGGAACAAAAAGCGAAGGCGAGCTAACAGCTCGCCCATGCCTTTTTGGCTTCCCATCGGCATATTACCGGCTTTGGCCATGATCTTTCCTAACTCTTAACTGTCCGTTAAAGACTGCCGTCATTCCCGCAAAGGCGAGAATCACGTATAGCCGATTTATTCCGCCTCAACCTTGCCGCCAGCCGCTTCAATAGCAGCCACAGCACCTTTGGTCGCAGCGATACCCTTCAGAGTCACAGCCTTGGTGATTTCACCAGACAGGAACACTTTGGCGCGCTTGATATTGGCATTCACCAAACCCGCCTTGCGCAGCTCTTCCAGGGTAATAACGTCAGCATCAACTTTGTTCAGCTCCGCCAGACGAATCTCTTCGCTAACGCGAGAGATACGTGAGGTAAAACCGTACTTGGGCAGACGCTTCTGCAAAGGCATTTGGCCGCCTTCGAAACCGGGCTTCACAGAACCGCCGGAACGAGACTTCTGGCCTTTGTGGCCGCGGCCACAAGTTTTGCCCAAACCACTGCCGATACCACGGCCAGCACGCTTGCCTTCTTTAATACGCCCGGGAGCGGGACTTAATTCATTCAGTCGCACGATTATTCTCCCTCAACCTTAACCAGGTAGTTCACTTTGTTAACCATACCGCGAGTGGACGGTGTGTCTTCCACCTCAACAGTGTGGCCAATGCGACGCAGGCCGAGGCCAGCAACGCACGCCTTGTGAGCAGCCAGACGCCCGTGAACGGACTTAATCTGGGTCACTTTCATCATTTTCTTTGCTTTAGCCATGATTCTTTCTCACTGTGCATTTCGTCACCCCCGACCGTGCGGAGGCAACAAAGAATCAAACAATCTCTTCAGCCGCTTTGCCGCGCTTGGCCGCCACTTCGTCCGGAGAGCGCATGTTTTGCAGCGCTTTGAACGTAGCACGAACCACGTTTACCGGATTGGTAGAGCCGTAACACTTGGCCAATACGTTCTGTACACCAGCGATTTCCAACACGGAGCGCATGGCGCCGCCAGCAATCACACCGGTACCCGCAGAAGCCGGCTGCATGTACACCTTGGAGGCGCCATGGTTGGCTTTGGTGGGGTACTGAATGGTGTCGCCGTCCAGGTGAACCTGAATCATATTGCGGCGCGCGGATTCCATTGCTTTCTGGATTGCCTGCGGCACTTCGCGGGCTTTGCCGCGGCCGAAGCCCACTTTGCCGTTACCATCACCAACTACGGTCAGTGCAGTGAAAGCAAAGATACGACCACCTTTTACGGTTTTGGCAACACGGTTAACCTGAACCAGCTTCTCTTGCAGGCCATCGCTTTCCTGTTGACCTTTTTGATCTCGATCTCTAGCCATCTCAATAACCCTTAGAATTCCAGTCCGGCTTCGCGGGCAGCATCTGCCAGCGCTTTAACGCGACCGTGGTATTTGAATCCGGCACGATCGAAGGCAACGCGAGTAACACCGGCAGCCTTGGCACGCTCAGCCACCAGCTTGCCAACGGAGCTTGCCGCTTCGATGTTGCCAGTAGCGCCAGAGCGCAATTCCTTGTCCAGCGTGGAGGCGCTGGCCAATACACGATCGCCTTCCGGCGCGATTACTTGTGCGTACATGTGGCGCGGAGTGCGGTGAATGCACAGGCGGTTTTCGCCCAGCTCGCGGATTTTCATCCGGGAGCGGCGCGCACGACGCAAACGGGAGTCTTTTTTGTCGCTCATAATCAAACCTATTTCTTCTTCGCTTCTTTACGACGCACATGCTCATCGGCGTAGCGAACACCTTTGCCTTTGTAAGGCTCTGGCGGACGGTATGCGCGAATTTCTGCGGCAACCTGGCCCAGCAACTGCTTGTTGGCAGAGCTCAGCACGATATCAGTCTGGCTGGTGCACTCGGCTTTCACGCCTTCCGGCAGTTCGTACTCAACCGGGTGGGAGAAACCCAGAGTCAGGTTGAGCTTCTTGCCTTGCAGGGCAGCACGGTAACCAACACCTTGCAATTGCAACTTCTTCTCGAAGCCATTGCTGACACCGGTAACCATGTTGTTGACCAATGCACGGGTGGTACCCGCCAGGGCGTTAGCTGATTTGCCGCCATTTTTAGGGGCGAAAGTCAGCACATTGTCGTCCTGGTTCACTTCCACGTCGCCGTGAATGCTGTGGCTCAACTCACCCTTACCACCTTTGACGGAAATTGCGCCGTCTTTCAGGGTAACGGTAACGCCGCCAGGAATCTCAATTGGGGCTTTTGCTATACGTGACATGTCGGCAACTCCTTAGAAAACAGTGCAGAGCACTTCGCCGCCGATGCCCGCTTCGCGTGCTGCGCGATCGCTCATCACACCTTTGGAGGTGGAGATGATAGCGACACCCAGGCCACCGCGAACTTTAGGCAGCTCACCGGAACCAGCGTATTTACGCAGGCCGGGACGGCTGATACGGGCAATCTCTTCGATTACCGGCTTGCCTTCAAAATATTTCAGGTCAACAGTCAGCTCAGACTTGGCGCCTTCAGTAACGCTGAAACCGGAAATGTAACCTTCACTTTCCAATACTTGGGCCACAGAGACCTTCAGTTTGGAACAGGGCATACTTACCGCAACCTTGCTACGCTGGTGGGCGTTGCGGATGCGAGTCAGCATGTCTGACAACGGATCTTGCATACTCATCGTATTCGCTCCTTACCAGCTGGCTTTAACAAGGCCAGGTACGTCACCGCGCATGGCTGCTTCACGCAGCTTGTTGCGGCACAGGCCAAACTTGCGGTACACCGCGTGCGGGCGACCGGTGACACGACAGCGGCGCTGCTGGCGAGCCGGGCTGGCATCGCGAGGCAGTTTTTGCAGCTGCTGTTGCGCTTCCCAAATCTCTTCATCGGAAGAGTTGGCATTCTTGATGATCGCTTTCAGTTCGGCGCGCTTGGCGGCGTACTGAGCAACGGTCTTGGCGCGTTTGGTTTCGCGCGCAATCATGGATTTCTTAGCCATCTAACCTGCCCTCAGTTCTTCAGCGGGAAGTTGAATGCACGCAACAGAGCGCGGCCTTCATCGTTGGTGCGAGCGGTGGTGGTGATGGTGATGTCCAGACCACGCAGCGTGTCGACCTTGTCGTAATCAATTTCCGGGAAAATGATCTGCTCGGTTACACCCATGGCAAAGTTCCCACGACCGTCAAACGACTTGGGGCTGATGCCACGGAAGTCGCGAATACGGGGAATCGCAATGCTGATCAGGCGCTCCAGGAACTCATACATGCGATCTGAACGCAGAGTTACCTTACAGCCGATCGGCCAACCTTCGCGGACTTTAAAGCCGGCGATGGATTTGCGTGCACGGGTTACCACGACCTTTTGACCGGAGATTTTCTCCAGATCAGCAACGGCGTTTTCTAGGATCTTTTTGTCACCCAGAGCTTCGCCCACACCCATGTTGAGGGTGATTTTGCTGATGCGAGGTACTTCCATTACGTTCGCCAGACCCAGCTCTTCTTTCAACTTGGGGGCGAGTTCGTTTTTGTAAATTTCTTTCAACTTTGCCATTTCAGATATCTCCGGTTAGGCGTCAACAGCTTCGCCTGTAGACTTGAAGATGCGCACTTTTTTGCCGCCTTCTTCTTTAAAGCCCACACGATCTGCTTTGTTGGTTGCGCCATTGAAAATCGCGACATTGGAAACCTGAATAGGGGCTTCTTTTTCCACGATACCACCGGCAATACCCTGTTGCGGATTGGGCTTCTGGTGCTTTTTCACCAGCTGCACACCGCTGACGATCAGGCGCTGCTCGTCCAGCACACGCAGCACTTTGCCACGCTTGCCTTTGTCGCGCCCGGCGATCACGATTACTTCGTCATCACGCTTGATCTTACGCATAGCCATTTTCCTCTTTGCTTTCCGCTTTCCAGTCGTTTAAAGAACTTCTGGAGCCAGAGAGACAATTTTCATAAATTTTTCGCTGCGCAGCTCGCGGGTTACCGGCCCAAAAATACGGGTGCCGATAGGGGCATGAGATGCGTTCAGCATTACTGCAGCGTTGTCGTCGAACTTGATCAATGATCCGTCCTGACGGCGAACGCCTTTTTTGGTGCGTACAACCACGGCGTCGAGCACCTGGCCTTTCTTCACCTTGCCGCGGGGAATGGCTTCCTTCACGGTAACCTTAATGATGTCGCCAACACCGGCGTAACGACGGTGGGAACCGCCCAACACCTTGATGCACATCACGCGACGGGCACCAGAGTTATCGGCAACATCCAGGTAGCTTTGTGTTTGAATCATGGTTTCACTCCGAATCCGAGCGCTACCGAGGCTTATACCTCAGTGGCACGCTCCACAATTTCAACCAGTTTCCAAGACTTGGACTTGGCCAACGGACGAGTCTCGGCAATTTCTACTACGTCGCCGATTTTGCACTCGTTGTTTTCGTCGTGTGCCTTGATCTTGCTGGACTTGCTTACGATCTTGCCGTACATCTCGTGTTTTACGCGACGTTCGATCAAAACAGTAATGGTTTTGTCCATTTTGTCACTGACAACTTTACCTGCCAGAGTACGTGCTTTTTCTGTCTGGGCCATGTCAGTTACCTGCTTTCTCAGTCAAGAGCGTTTTAATGCGCGCAATATCGCGGCGCACTTCTTTCAGTTTGTGGCTCTGCTGGAGCTGACCGGTAGAGTGCTGCATACGCAGCTTGAACTGGGCTTCCAACTGAGCGTTAAGCTCAGTATTCAGCTCGTCAACAGACTTTTCGCGAAGTTCGTTAGCTTTCATCACATCACCGACCGTTTCACAAAGGTGGTTTGCACCGGCAGTTTGGCAGCGGCCAAGGCAAATGCCTCACGCGCCAGCTCTTCCGATACACCTTCCATTTCATAGAGAACCTTGCCCGGCTGAATTTGGGCCACCCAGTACTCAACTGCACCTTTACCTTTACCCATACGAACTTCCAGGGGTTTGTTGGTAATTGGCTTGTCTGGGAAAACACGAATCCAGATTTTACCGCCACGTTTTACGTGACGAGTCATGGCACGACGAGCCGCTTCAATCTGGCGAGCGGTGATACGGCCACGGCCGGTGGCCTTGAGGCCGAATTCACCAAAGCTCACTTTGCTGCCGCGCAGTGCCAGGCCGCGGTTGCGACCCTTCATCATTTTCCGGAACTTGGTACGCTTAGGCTGTAACATCGTGCGTACTCCTTATTTATCCGCTGCTTTCTTAGGCTTTCTGGTTTTCTTCGGAGCCGGTGCTTCCACCTGCTCTTCACCACCCAGAATTTCGCCTTTGAAAATCCACACTTTTACGCCGATGATGCCGTAAGTGGTGGAGGCTTCGTAAGTTGCGTAGTCGATGTCCGCACGCAGAGTGTGCAGCGGCACGCGACCTTCGCGGTACCATTCAGAGCGAGCGATTTCGGCACCGCCGAGACGACCACCCACTTGAATTTTGATGCCCTTGGCGCCTTGGCGCATGGCGTTCTGTACAGCGCGCTTCATGGCGCGACGGAACATAACGCGGCGCTCCAGCTGCTGAGCAACGCTCTGGGCAACCAGTTTGGCGTCCAGGTCTGGCTTGCGAATCTCTTCGATGTTGATGTGCACAGGCACATCCATCATGCGAGCCACTTCGTTGCGCAGTTTTTCGACATCTTCACCTTTCTTACCGATAACCACGCCGGGACGTGCGGTATGAATGGTGATGCGAGCCGTTTGCGCTGGACGCTCAATTTCTACTTTGCTGACCGAGGCGTTATCGAGTTTTTTCTCGATGTATTCGCGCACTTTCAGATCGTTATTGAGGTTGTCTGCGTAATTCTGGGAATTGGCGTACCAAACAGAATTGTGCTTTTTAACAACGCCCAAACGAATGCCGACGGGATGTACTTTCTGACCCATTATTCGTCTCCTAAACCGCTACTTTGACGGTGATGTGGCAAGTGCGCTTCAGGATGCGGTCTGCACGGCCCTTGGCGCGCGGCATGATGCGCTTCATGGTCATACCTTCGTCGACGAAGACAGTAGACACTTTCAACTCGTCGATATCCGCACCATCGTTGTGCTCGGCGTTTGCAATCGCAGACTCCAACACTTTTTGGATGATGTCAGCGCCTTTTTTGGGGCTGAACTTCAGAATATCCAGAGCGTCTTCAACGGACTTACCGCGAATCTGGTCAGCGACAAGACGTGCCTTCTGGGCAGAAAGCCTTGCGCCGCGCAGTTTTGCTGTAGTTTCCACAGTTAATTCCTCTCTTGCTTAGCGCTTCTTGGCTTTCTTATCCACCACGTGACCGCGATAGGTACGTGTTGGCGCGAATTCGCCCAGCTTGTGACCAACCATCTCTTCACTCACAACCACCGGCACGTGCTGGCGGCCGTTGTGAACGGCGATGGTCAGACCAACCATTTCAGGCAGGATCATAGAGCGGCGAGACCAGGTCTTGATGGGACGACGGTCTTTGCTCTCTACGGCCTTCTCCACCTTGTTGAGCAGGTGAAGATCGATAAACGGGCCTTTTCTTAAAGAACGTGGCACTGTTATTTCCTCTCAATCAATGTGGATTATTTGCCGCGACGGCGTACGATGAGCTTATCGGTACGCTTGTTCTTGCGGGTCTTGTAACCTTTGGCTGGCGTACCCCAAGGCGATACCGGGTGACGACCACCAGAGGTACGACCTTCACCACCACCGTGCGGGTGATCAACCGGGTTCATGGCAACACCACGAACGGTCGGGCGAACACCGCGCCAGCGGGAGGCACCAGCTTTACCCAGGGAACGCAGGTTGTGCTCACTGTTGGACACTTCGCCCAAAGTCGCGCGACACTCAACCAGTACCTTGCGCATTTCACCGCTGCGCAAACGCAGGGTGGCGTGCTTGCCTTCGCGGGCAACCAGCTGAGCAGAAGCACCGGCAGAGCGGGCGATTTGCGCACCTTTGCCTGGCTTGAGTTCCACACAGTGAACGGTGCTACCTACAGGCACATTACGCAGCGGCAAGGTGTTGCCCACAGCGATGTCGGCGTCGGCACCAGAGCTGATCACATCGCCAGCCTTGAGGCCTTTAGGGGCGATGATGTATCGGCGCTCACCGTCGTTGTAGCAAACCAGCGCGATGTACGCGGTGCGGTTGGGATCGTATTCCAGGCGCTCTACGCGAGCCGGGATACCATCTTTATTGCGCTTGAAGTCGATAATGCGGTAGTGCTGCTTGTGGCCACCGCCGATGTGACGGGTGGTGATACGACCGGCGTTGTTACGGCCACCGCTTTTGGACTTCTTCTCCAACAGAGGCGCGTAAGGGGCACCTTTGTGCAGATCCGGGTTGACCACACTAACAACGTGGCGGCGACCCGGAGATGTCGGTTTTCTCTTGATTACTGGCATCGCAACAATCCCCTTATTCCGCTACCGCAAAGTCAATTTCTTGACCTTCGGCCAGCCGGACGTACGCTTTTTTCCAGTCAGAGCGCTTGCCCATACCGTAACGAGTACGCTTGGCCTTGCCCTTGGTGACTACAGTGCGAACATCCAGCACGTCTACTTTGAAAAGCTGCTCAACAGCGGCTTTCACTTCGCGCTTGGTGGCCGTTTTGGCAACCTTAAAGATCACCTGATTGCTGCCTTCGGCAACAACGGCGGCTTTCTCAGAAACGTGAGGCCCAAGCAGGGTTTTAAAGACAATTTCCTGATTCATCCCAGCATCTCCTCAATCTTTTTCAGCGCGGACACTGTGACAACCACTTTGTCGAACTTGATCAGGCTAACCGGGTCGATGGCGCTCACGTCGCGAACGTCAACCTTATGCAGGTTGCGAGAAGCCAGGTACAGGTTCTCGTTCACTTCTTCAGACACGATCAGAGCTTCTTGCAGACCCAAGCCAGACAGCTTGGCCACCAGGCCTTTAGTCTTGGGGGCGTCGAGGTCAAAAGACTCAACCACCACCAGACGCTCCTGGCGGGCCAGCTCGGACAGGATGGAGCGCAGTGCACCGCGATACATCTTGCGGTTCAGCTTCTGGCTGTGATCCTGAGGCTGGGCGGCGAAAGTTACGCCACCGGTACGCCACAGCGGGCTGCGAATGGTACCGGCACGGGCGCGGCCAGTGCCTTTTTGACGCCAGGGCTTCTTGCCGCCACCAGAAACCGCAGAGCGGTTTTTCTGGGCGCGGGTGCCTTGACGAGCGCCTGCCAAATAAGCAGTAACTGCCTGGTGCACCAGATCCTGGTTGTATTCGTTGCCGAACGCTTGCTCAGACACAGTTACTGTGCCCGCAGCCTTGCCTTCAGCAGATGCAATATTTAATTCCATGAACGTTCCCCTTAAGCCTTCACTGCAGGACGAACAATCACGTCGCCACCGGGAGCACCTGGAACGGCACCCTTGATGAGCAGCAAATTGCGCTCGGTGTCGACACGAACCACTTCCAGGCTTTGCACGGTAACGCGCTCAGAACCCATATGGCCCGCCATCTTCTTACCTTTGAAGACACGACCTGGGGTCTGGCACTGACCGATAGAACCGGGAGCGCGGTGAGAAATAGAGTTACCGTGAGTGGCATCCTGCATGCGGAAGTTCCAGCGCTTAACACCGCCCTGGAAGCCTTTACCTTTGGAAGTGCCGGTAACGTCAACTTTCTGGCCAGCCTCAAAGCCTTCAACAGTGAAAGAATCACCGGCTTTGAGCTCGCCCAAATCGTCAACGCGGAACTCCCACAGGCCGCGACCAGCTTCAACGCCAGCTTTAGCCAGGTGGCCCGCTTCGGATTTGCTTACTCGGGATGCGCGACGGGCACCGGTAGTTACCTGAACGGCAGTGTACCCATCGACGTCGTCAGATTTGACCTGTGCAATGCGGTTGGGCTCTACCTCAACCACGGTCACTGGAACGGACTCGCCGTTTTCAGTGAATACACGAGTCATGCCGCATTTGCGGCCGACAATACCTATAGTCATTTTATAACCTCTTGTGTACGGGGCTATTACCCGCTACGGCCACCCATTTCAGAGTGTTACACAGCCCATTGGGCTTTCGGTTTAACTTACTTGTTTGTAACAAAAGTTACTGCTATCAACCCAGGCTGATTTGTACTTCTACACCAGCGGCCAGGTCCAACTTCATCAGAGCGTCGACAGTTTTGTCGGTGGGCTCCACGATATCCAGCAGACGCTTGTGCGTGCGGATTTCGTACTGGTCACGCGCGTCTTTGTTGACGTGCGGCGAGATCAGAACCGTGTAGCGCTCTTTGCGAGTTGGCAGAGGAATCGGGCCACGAATCTGGGCACCGGTACGCTTAGCCGTCTCGACAATCTCCTGCGTCGAAGCGTCAATCAACTTGTGATCAAACGCCTTGAGACGAATTCGAATTCGTTGATTCTGCATGGAATCAAAATCCTATATAAAAGAATAAAGAACCCAAGAAGCCTGCTTGAGACTTCCGAAACCATCTACTGCTTTCCATTTTTAATGGTGATTTGGGCACACAAGGAGCCCCACCGGGAAAAATGGAGGCGCAATGGTAGTGATGTGGGAAGACTATGTCAAGCAAACAAATGATGAAAAATGTTCTGAGTGTCGAGTATTCACTTGGCCTGGATTTACACACGGGTAGCGCGACAACACAAACCCCAAGTAGGTCATCAAATCACGACTCATTTCGCCACGTTCCTGTACGCCCGTGATCGCAAAAATACCTGCTATGCCTAACTACCACTTCACCCCTTCTGGACTGAACAACATCGGTTGTCACTTCAGGGCCAGTCGTAGTCAGCACACCCAAATCGTCTATATCTTGGCCAGCAAAGAGATTACAACGCCTCAATGCCTCATCAAGACACGCCCGAATAACAGCATGCCCCGCCACAGAGCCAAATAAATAGTTGCATATTTTTTCTGGGTGCTTTTCAGGTATGTGTTGCCGCATATGATGCTGACTGCGCCAATCAATCCACTTTTGCGCCAAAACTTCTTCAACAAAGTACACAGCTTCTGCTTCTTTCTTCTTCTGCAAAAAGTTCAACAAAGAGAAATGGATAGGCCCCGCGTCACAGTCCATATAGAAGCCTCCGTGCTCCCATACAATGACATACCTGGCTATATCTGCTCGCTGAACATCCCTTGGTACCTGCCTATAAACGGCCTCCACTTCTGGGTACTTGGAGATCAATGCATCAACCTCACTGCGCCCCCATAGCTTGACCTCCCACCCCTGCTGCTGCCATCGCTCGATTGTTTGCTGAAACTCCGGCGGCAATGGATCGTCACTCCACAAGCCAAAAACGAAATGGGCTCGTTGAGGGATTTTTGTCGCAACTCTTTTTGCAGGCGGCCTGAGAGGGATTCGGTTGCATGTCGAAAGAAGAATTAACTTTCTTATTAACTTTTTAATAAAGTTCATTTCAAAGTCTTATCCTGAAAATAACGATTTACAACACAATAGATCATGTCCCGCAAACTCCACAAGACCTACATAAAAATATAGCCACACAATGTGTGGCTATATTTTTTCATTCTTAAAGCTCATCGGGTCACTGCAAGCGACCGCCTCCGAGCCAGACATAAAACTCCAAGTACAAGCAGCAAGATACCCCCAACATTACCACCACCCCCAGAGCTACCAGACTCTGGCTGAGGCGCAGGCACCGTAGTTACAGGCGGCTCAGGTGTTGGCGTTGGCGTTGGCGTTGGCGTTGGCGTTGGCGTTGGTGTTGGCACAACAACAGGGTCGCGCTCACCTATTACGATTACATCACTGTCTGCCGGCGCCTCTTGACGATCAATTTGACGAATATAGGCCATCAAATCCGCAAACTCTGCACTAGACACCGTACGAGCAACCGTATGAGCCGATGCCGCCTCAACAGCATCAAAACTACTAACCGTGATGTCATCCACCATAACCGACACGCCAGACTGAAGGGCAATGACAACCGTATTTCCAGTACCTGCATTTAGTGGAATTTCAAGAACCGCAGACTCAGCCATTGCCGCCTGCTCTCCATTAATCAATGCTGCCGCAGGAGCGTCAACTGCACCGACGTTCGTACCATTCACTGACACAATTAAAGAGCTACCGGCGGACTCAGCCATTGCTCGCAAGTACAACAGACCTTGACCTCCGGTCGCACCACCATCCACATCGTTAAGAACAATCTGATCTGACTGACTTGCCAGGCGAGCAGCCCTTTCGCCTCTCAAGTTCGAATAAACACCATTATTCACCACTAGACCAGCATCTACAGCATCTTCCGCCTGATATACCACCCCGCCAGGCAGCTCAAATACATCTTCTAGTGTTGCCGCCCGCCCATCGTGAAGATAAGGAGCGGACGCAAAAGCACCCAGCAACGAGGGGGTACGGATTTCAGTTAGCTCACCACCGAGGCGTTGACCAGAATAACTTCTTAGACTGCCCACATCGTGAGAAACACCATCGGTAAATGCCTTGTCAGCGTGGCACTGGGCACAGCCTAACTGGCTAAATACATTCCTGCCACGCTCCCCAGCAGCAGTCATAGAACCATTACTGTTCCGATGCGGGCTGCGAGGCAAAGAATCTTGCCCCAAAGAGGAAACATAAGCAGCAAGGTTATCCAAATCCTGGCTACTGCCCGCCTTGGTGGGCCCAAGGGGCGTATCCGCTTGATCGAAGTCACTATCTGACATAAAGCCACGACCTCTAAAAGCATTCCTTATGTCGTGCTCGAAGTCCTGGACCTCATCAAAATTTCCAGACCAGTGGATCCGGCCAAAACGGGCACCACCTCTGCCAACCAGGGAAGTTGTATTGCGCAAGCCCTCACCACGACCAGTAAAGTCCCAAGTGCGACCGTCATGGCCACCATCGGCGTGGCAAGACGCACAGCTAATATAGCCCTCTGCACTCATGCGATCATCGCTAGCGTGATAAAAAATTTGCTTACCGGCCAATACCTCTGGGGTCAGCGCCTCATTAGTCACAGTAGAGAACACTTCAATAGGTGGATTTAAGGTTCCCTGAGAAAGAAAGGCAGTTAAGTCAACTTTCGATACATCGCGACTCAGGAAGTTTTTCACATACAGCGCGTTATTTGTCGCATCCATGCACAAGCCTTGAGGCGCAGATCCAACAGCAAAGAAACCGGTAAATTCAGCCACATTGCCCTGACTATTCAACTCCAGGGCCATCACCTCATTGTTTCCCTGCAAAGCAGCAAACAGATAGCGCTCATCCGCAGAAAACGTTAAAGCGAAGGGAGCCTCACGGTTATCTAGGTCTACCCTGCTGTCGTATTCTTCACTCGAAGACACCAGGTTAATCTTGCCAATCAGAGGGCGGACACTGTTGTCATCATCCAGATCAGAGGTACCAGTTAGCAGCCCTCTATCCGTATTATCTTTTTTACCTGTGTAGTAGGCGTAATCACCAGAAGGTGCAATAACAATAGACGACAGGTAATTTGGCACACCAAGGCCATTGATAATGGTATCTGGCTCATCACTCTTAACCAGGCGAATGGTATTGCGAAGGCTGAACGTTGCCAGGTCAATTTCCCAAATTTCACCCCAGTTTTCTGGTGATATAAAGCGGGTCACATACAAACGACGATCGTCTCTTGTAATGGCCATTGCCTTCGGTGTCGGCCCAACGGAAATCCGGTCAGCAACCGCACGAGTGGCAACATTAATTCTTGCTACTTCGCCGCTACCATAAAGAGCAACATATATATCGGCACCGTTATGACTTGCCACCAAACCGGATGGTGCGGAGCCATAGCCAGTATTAATTGTTGCAATCAGCCCACCATTGCTACTGTATGCACGAACACTGTCAGAGCCTTTTGAGGCCACCCAAACAGTACCATCAGCACCCTGATATACACTTCTAGGGTCATCAACACCCGAGATAGTATCGATGATGCCACCACCCTGAGCCGAAAGACTTACTACCGAGTCGTTATCTGGATTTACAACCCAAATTAGCTGATCTTCCACAGAGCAGTGCAGTGGAGAACTGGCATTAGCAAAATCAACGCCATCACTTGGAGGAGGGGAAACATTAGCCACGGATATCACACGACTTGTGCTCACGATGCTACCGGAGTCATCACGGACTTCCACTCGAGCTGTGTAGCTTCCCGCAGCCGAATAAGATATTCCATGGCTACTGGAACCAATCCAGCCAGAGGTATAAGAGCCGTCACCAGACGTAAAGCGATAGGTAAGTGAGTCACCATCAGGATCCGTGGCACTTACAGTCAATACCACAGTCTCGCCAACATCAACGCTGCTTCCCGGTGACAGGCTAACACCACCAATAACCGGCGGACGATTGGTTGGCTCTGGATCAGGGTTGGGGCCAGGATCAACAACACCACTGCCCGTGGAGAACGCAAAGCTGTATGAAGGCATTGCATTGCCCATATAGTCTTCGATGCCCACCAAAGTCACTTGATAGGTAGTATTCGCCGTCAGTTCACCGTCTGGGTCAATGGTTAACATCCCAGCGTGACTGAGGCGGTAATCAAGCCCAAGAGGCTGCCCAAGATTACCCTGGGAATCTACTTGGCGAATGATGATATTTTGCCCTGGAACCAGAGTGCGGCCACGCAATGTCTCTGGAATTGAAACGCTGACCGGCGCAAAAGTAGGGTAGTTGGTTTGTCCATCCCTTGGCACATGGTAAGCCACAGATGGCGGGCGAGTATCTGGTGCCGACTGGTGAACCCACACAGACATACCCTGCTCATCGACACTCTCGTTAGAGGTATCACGGGTGATGCCTCCGGCAATCAATATATTACCTAACGGCAAGGCAAACTGACTCATTTCAGCATCATGAGCACCCTCATCAAACTCAACAGCCACCTCACAGGTTTCAATATTCACTTTGTAACGATCAACAAAAGCGTATTCATCCTGAAAGTTGACGTACATTGGGTCGTTATCCAGCTCAATGTAACAAGACACTTCCAGGTTAGTTGGATCCGAAAAGTCCACAACGATAATGCCGCCGCGCAACACGCTGACATCATTAGCGCGTGACGCAATCACCACATGGTGACCGTGCACCTCTTGCCAGTAGCCACCAATTGGGCGAGAGCGTGTAATTTGGCCCTGGTTCTGGGCAGTAACAACTGTACCAACGTTAGTAGCACCTTCTGAATTGTCGGGATTAATAACACCAACATTATCTTGCAGAAGATCAAGTAAGACAGGGTTTGATGGGTCAGAAACGTCATAAGCTGCCACACCTCGGTTAGCCTGATCACTTACGTAAATCATCAAATTGCCCATGAAATTGGGCATACCAATCAAGTTTCCGGTAATTCCCCAGTGATCCCAAGTAGCCGTACGCTGACCCTCAAAGTAGAGCTCACCAAGGCTTTGAATTGGCTCATAAAAGCCCCAAGTGGTTGCGGTCCATGGATAGTGAAGTGCTGACTTATTCGCACCCTGAGGACCAGTATTTGGACCACGCCAGGCACGAACACTTAATTGCCCTCCTGAATCCAAAGTGGCACCCTCCTGGTTGCCGAGATCGACCTGCACCTGCCCTGTCGACACATCGTACCTTTTTACTGTGCCGTGCGCCTGATATGGCATTGAGGTCTGGCCAAAGTCAGCCTCAATCAAAACAGGGTTCGACAAATTAGAAAAGTCCCACACCTGATTTCTGAGATTACTGCCAGCGCTGCTACCCGGACCCTCCGGGATAGATACAATATACCCCCCTAAAGACTCCATAATGGCCAAACGGCCCTGTTGAGACAACTCGGGATGGGTGCTCGGGCCAGCCAAGAAAGTTCCAGGCTGCCCCTGTTGCACATTAGGAACATCAGCAAACGAAGCACCCACAAAAATGGTTGCCAGAAAAGCTGAATACTTAAGTGCTAAAAAATGTTTAACGTTCATAAGATGTCTAGAAATCAGTTCGCTCTTATTAAAGAAACCTGGGCGCAAGCCAAGTCCTGCAATTCGCCGCCAAGCGGTAGGACTTTACTACCCAGTAGCTAGGCGGAATTGTTATCTATCAAATAGTGAAATACCACGAAGGAACTACATTGTTGTGACGACCGTATCGTTCACGGGAGAATAATTTGAACCGCCTCACAAAACCCAATAACTTCACACATTCAGAGACATTCAAGTAACGCCACAAAATTGGCTCCACCATCTCTCAAATTTTCTAAAGGCAAAATTCTCGCCACAAGCAAGGCCACACCAAACAAAAAGGCGCAGGCATAAAAATGGCCTGCGCCTCTTATTTAAAAATCTTTTAAAATCAAATATTTATATAAAAATCAATTAAAAACTCGGCTATTACCGTTCACATCATTAAAGTTTTGCAGCTCAGACCACATCAATCTGACAATATCCGCGTAGTTGTCCCTTACTAAAGGGTGAATAGATGACGGAACCTGAAAATTCCCTGGCGCCTCTACCCCATATACCGACATATACGTAACCAGGCTAGCTAAAAAGTAAATGGTGGGGCGACCATGCGGTGCGCCATCCTCATACAATTCTGTAACGGGGATACCCTGCAATGCCGAATTGCTCAACGCCGTAGTAATAACAGGGCCGACTGGTATCATTTTCACATTGGCGTCTGGCCGAGCAGCCATAACAGCATCATGGTAGTCTATCCACCACGTATTAAACCCCCCCACCACATATGCATTGTAATCAGCAAATTCCTGGCTAGTGGGCGGAAAGCTAGCGGCATAAGGCCCCATATCTGGCCAATTTTCATAGATGTATATATCAATGCCGGGCTCTTGCTGACGCAACCAATCGACAATCTTCAAGGTCTCCAAAACAGGGGTAGTACCAGAAGGATTATTACCCTCATAAGGGCTGGTTGATGGGCGATGCTGAATAAAGTTTCCTGCTGTTAGCAAAACGGTGGTGAAATCCGCATCAGCAAACGACGCCCCAGTCGTATCTGGGTCCCAGGCCGTAGGCACAATATCGAAGCCCCAATCTGCAATAGGAGGCAAATTGGCGTGCTCTCTCAGAAAGCCGTATTGGCCTGAAACGCTATATTCCTGGCCCGCCTCTCGGGCAAGCAAATACATCCAGTGGGGCACAGATGCTTCATTACTATTAACCGGCTGAACAGGTACCGTGAAGTTAATCAGGCTGTGTCCAAAGATATAGTTCCGAATCTGATTTCCGCTAGTAGGCTGAGTAGAAGTAATTGTGAAACTATCACTGACAGCCCCCCCTCTACCATCATCTGCCGTAATAGTTACCGTGGTAGTTTCTACACTCTGAGGAGTACCCGTAACCTGGCCTGCGTTACTGGACAAGCCATTAGAGCCGGGGCTTAGCGCGATAGTGTAAGTTAAGGCATCCCCATCAGGGTCAGTGAATGTAGAGCCATTTTGGGTGGCATCATAACTGAACCCCTGC
The DNA here is from genome assembly GCA_024397955.1 of bacterium SCSIO 12696. NCBI lineage: Bacteria > bacterium SCSIO 12696. The sequence goes on along the minus strand of CP073744.1, from coordinate 2,381,398 downwards.
CCTACAGTTGCCGCTTGATCAGCATTGGGGGAGGATAGAACTGGAGCGCGATTCGACGGAGGTGGGACAGCTGAAGACGTAATTGCAAAGGTATCACTTGCCACTCCACCATTGCCATCATCCGCCGTTATAGTCACCGTAGTAGTCGCCACCCCCTGAGGAATGCCACTTACTTGGCCAGCATTATGGGCAAAACCATTATCTGAAGGTGAAAATACTACTGTATAAGTGAGAGCGTCACCATCAGCATCAACGAACGTCGCCCCCCCTTGTGTGGCATCGTAACTAAAAGACTGACCCACTATGGCCACCTGGTCAGAATTAGGGGAAGATAACTGGGGGGCTCGATTCACAGGCGAAGCGGGAGACGAGGCGGCAACAGCAAAAGTATCACTTACAACTCCCCCGTTACCGTCATTCGCGGTAATGGTCACCATGGTGGTTTCTTCATTTTGCGGCGTGCCACTGATTGCACCTGCGCTCGCAGCCAAGCCATTACTGGAGGGGCTGAAACCAACACTGTATGTCAGGCGATCGCCATCTGCATCACGAAATACTGTACCTCCCCGTGTTGCGTCATAACTAAACGCACTACCGACGGTTGCCACCTGATCTGTATTTGCTGAAGACACCACCGGCGCCCGGTTTTCCGGTGTTGGCTGATCACCGCCACCACCACCGCCACAAGATGAAACAATAAGTGAGGCCGCCAACAAAACACCGGCGTTCAACTGCTTGAGTCGCATTTTACGTCCTGAAAAATTTGTCACAAAGTGTGCGCGATTATAGAGAATACTTGCCGATGTTGTCAGTGTCTTAGGCCACCAACTACCCAACGCACTCACAGAATGAGAACTGCAACACAAGCCTTGACACCGACACTCTCACCTTAATCCTCTGAAATTCAGAGCAGTACACTCATAATTAATCTGCCATATCGACCATTAACACCCTCACACCGTAGTGCGGTGTCACATCATTCAAGCCACTGGTACAATTCGACCACAGTATGCGCTCGCCCCTAAACACCTAAAAACAGAGCCACCGACTAATACATCATGTCACACCCACAGACCTCAGCCCCCATATTCGTTGATATGGATGGCACGCTTATAAAGGGCGATATTGCTCTGGAGTTGGCTGCGCGCAGCTTGAAACATTTAAACCGGTTTGCCGCACTGCTGAAGGCCTTATTCAAAGGACGCTCGGACTTCAAGAGATACCTAGCCGACCATTACAGCTTTTCAGCCAAGTACCTCCCTTATAACTCTGAGGTTGTGGAATACTTAAAGACACAAAAGGCTTTGGGGAGAAAGGTTATTCTGGCAACAGCATCGGATGAAGCCATTGCACAACAGGTTGCCAACCACTTAGGCATTTTCGATGCAGTGATTGCATCTTCTCCTGGGAAAAACCTCAAAGGTGATGCCAAACTAGCAAAAATTCAGGAAATGGCAGGGACGGGAGAATTTGAGTACATTGGGGACTCCAAAGCCGACCTCCCAATCTGGGAAGCCGCCAGTTACCGGGGATTTGTTAACCCGTCAGCCAATATTAGCCAGCTTACGCAAGATCACAGCAAAACAACTGTTGACGTTAGAAACAAACCCCCTTTGCTAAAAATAATTTGCAAAGCAGCCAGGCCTCACCAGTGGGCCAAGAATTGTCTAATATTCGTTCCGCTTATTTTCTCCCACCAATATTTGGATATTGCCTCTGTCGGCCTTTCTGTTGTCGCTTTCTTCGCATTCTCTTTCTGTGCATCTGGAATCTATATCGTAAATGACCTTCTCGATATTGAGTCCGATAGAACACACCCGGAAAAGAAAAACAGGCCTTTCGCTTCGGGCAACCTTTCGATCAGAGCTGGCGCCATTAGTAGTGCTATCTTGATTTTATCTGCCTTCTTGGCGTGCAGCCTGCTGCTAAATACAAAAACCGTCATTGTGCTTTCCGTTTACTTTTTAATTACGAACCTTTATTCGTTTTATTTAAAGCACTATTCAACCATTGATGTCATTTCATTAACTTGCCTCTACACTATCCGCATTGTTGCCGGAAGTACTGTCATAGCAGCTCCCCTATCTCCTTGGCTGCTCAACTTCTCGGTTTTCTTCTTCCTTAGCCTTGCCTACATGAAGCGCTATATAGAAGTATCTTCACTGTCCGACCAAGAAAAGGTGAATGGCCGCAATTACAAGAAAGATGAGATTGACGTAATTATGACAACAGGCATTGTCAATGGCGGCTTGGCAACGTTGACATTAAGCCTTTACCTAAACAGTGAGTATGTAGTGGAGTCCTACGCGTCGCCTCAAATTTTATGGCTAATTTGCCCACTCCTTCTATTCTGGATATACCGAGCTTGGTTATGGGCAAAGCGCGGGAAAATAAGCATGGACCCCGTGGTTTTCGCCCTGAAAGATAAAATCAGCTTGGTATCTGTACTGTTAGCGGGCATCGCTGTAATTACCGCCAAATTGATCCCCGTGAGTTTTTAAATTATGAGTATGAGCAATTTATGGATCATTCTTAGCAGCGTCACTTTGTCTGCCATCGCACAGGTTTCTTTTAAGTATGGTGTATCTACCATAACTCATATGCACGATGACAGTACTATTGTTCGCGCCTTCCACCTATTGACTTCTCCATTCGTTCTAATTGGTCTTGCATTGTATGGAGTAGGAACTGTGTTATGGCTTTTTGCCTTAAAAAATACAGAACTATCCCTCGCTTACCCCTTTGTCGGAATCAGCTTTATTATGGTTCTTTTTATGGGCGTCGGATTACTTGGCGAAACAGTGAGCGTCAACAAGATAGCAGGAACCCTTATCATTGTTGCCGGGCTATTTCTGCTGACACGCTAAAAACACCGCATATCTAAGAGAAAAAGCGAATGCTCAGTCGTTATTTCCAACACATTGCCGACGCGCCACCAAAAAGAATCTTCTTATTCCTCTTTATACTGGCTTTTGCGCTTCGTCTTATCGGAGTGAACTACGGTTACTGGCACGGGGACGAGCGAGTCAATGAAGCAGCAAAGGTTCTAACTGGGCAACTGATACCTGGTCAGCACTTTTACCCTCCTTTACTAAACTACATAAATGCAGTTTTTCTTGGCATTCTTTATGCTATTGGCCGAATCATCCCTATTTGGCACAGCACCGCAGAATTTCGCGCACAATACTTTGCGGATCCAACAGCCTTTTATTTAACAGCTCGCACAGTTACTGCTGCCATGGGAGCAATTATCGCTCCTTTGTTTTATATTTTCGCGAAGTCGTTACGATTATCTTCAAAGAGCTGTCTTACTATCGGAATTCTTGGATTGCTAATTCCAGCAATGATATTTCTATGTCACATATCCAAGAGCGACATTCCTTTATCCGTTTGCTCAGTGCTGGTTTTCATTGCCATTCTGAAAAAAAACGATAATCCTCATAGCCTAAAATATGATTTCTTCCTGGGTGTAAGCATCGCCTTAGCAGTTAGCTTTAAACATTCTTACGTTATTATGGCCGCACCACTTATGCTCGGCCATTTAATACTCTTCTCTCTCCGATATGGTGCTCAGCTGGGCGTTAAAACAATTCTTATTTCGTCCGCATTCATGCTACCAATATGGTGCGTGTTAAATATCGGAATTTTATTAGACATACAAAATTTTATTGATTATCAAAAAATTCAAGCGCAAATGTCCGTCAGAAGCGAGGAAGGGCTAGTAAGCAGCTTTTCCGCATGGGCATACTGGGCCGGACACCCATCCTATGGCATCAATTGGATAGCTACAGTCCTGTTCCTGCTTACACCTTTTTATATAAACTCAAAGTATTGTGCGATAGGTTCGAAGAGCTTAATCAATTTATTTTGGACGGCCACATTTATCTCAATGATTGTTGTTATTGTGATTTCTGGATCGCGACAACACTCAGGTCTTTGGATACCTTACTTCACGTGTATGCAGCTTTTTGCTGCTCTAGTGATTACAGATGCGATATTTCACAAAGATCGGCCCAAGCGAACAAAGCTGGCATGCGGTTTGACATTAGCGGCTTTTTTGTCTGTTTCTTTACTTGGCTCAATAGAGATATGGCGGCAAGCACTTTCAAAGCCGATCGCTGATGAAGTAGCAGATTTCATTAATGCTAACTACAAAGATAGAAAAATTTTAACTTCATTTGAAATCCGCTTGCCCAAGCAAAAAATAGCGCAAACCGATGAGCGAAGGAGACATCAAAACCTTGCTGACAAATATGGCATCACGCTACCCGAACAAGCTCAAGAGCGCTTAATCGAATCGTCTGACCCCGATGCAGTTTATTATTATGGGTTGCCTGGAGTAATGTTTGGCTTGGAAAAGGCGGACGACGACAGCCTAGAAGGCGCAGTAAAACCTTTCGCATGGCCCCTTCAGGATGAAGAGTGGCATTTAAAATACTGGACATCGAAAGGGTTCAGCATCTTGGTCGTATCAAATTATGAGTATTTTTTGAATGAGAGTGGTGTACCACAGTTTTTTAACTTTTACAGCGAACTGGAAAAAAACTGCTCCAAAGCAGTATCATTCGATGCCAGAAAGCCGTTCTTTCTAGAGCCTAACGTTACTGTATTTGACTGCACGGACCACAAAGACCTTTCAGCGCTGAAAGAAGGCCAAAAATGACCTCGTTAAATGCCATTAAAATACCTGATAGAGAACCTATCAACCTTGCCCCAGGTGGCATCAACATCGGAATAGTTAGTCCTTGTTATGGACTCGAAAAAGTTAGCTATGCGCTGAAACCAGATAACTATAATTTCTATAAGCTGAGAACAGTACCCTGGGAAGGGATCTCATCCCGCCATAATTTTTATGAAAACAACCGCATTTTACTTCCAACCAGAACTGACCTTATCCACACCTTTAACAAGGTTCCGATGAATGGGCCACCCTTTATCGTCTCATTTGAGCTTGAGTTTCCCCGGCATTTTGGTCCAGTGAAAAACTGGCAAACCGAATTGACTAGAAAAGCATTGCGCTCTGATCGCTGCACAGCATTATTGGGCTTATCAGACAGTGCCGCAAAGCTTGCCATTCAAGGTTTTGAGGCAGCAGGTGAATATGAAATTGCAAAGAAGATACGTGTTTTTCGAGGAGGCATCAGCAGCTCAACAATAATTGACACCCCACCAAAGCCACCTGTTTCCAATAGACCACTGCAGCTGCTTTTTGTTGGCAATGATTACCTTCGGAAAGGGTTATTGGCTTGTATACTAGCCGTGGAAAACTTACAGGAAAAAGGGGCAGATATCGAGTTATCTGTCATTTCCAGCTTGGATAAGCACACATACTGTGGCGAGGAATCGGAAGAGTCGAAAAAAATCATGCAGCGCGCCCAGAGTAATCCGTGGATAAAGTTACTTGGGGCTCAACCCAATGCCACCGTGAAAGAATTCATGAAAGGTACAGATATGCTGCTTTTCCCCACTCTGGATGAATCTTTAGGTTGGGTTCCCATAGAAGCGGGCATGGAAGGAACTGCCAGCGTTTGTACGAATATTTTCGCCATACCTGAATCTATCGAACATGAACAATCAGGCTTACTATTAAACGTTCCATTAAACTCCAACACAAATCGCTGGGAAGGAATAAATCGCCCTGATATGAACTCGCTATTTATGCCGATGCAATACAACCTTGCAGAACAATTAAGTAACTCCCTTGAAAAACTTTTAAACGAGCCTGACTACTGCCAGAAATTGGGCAAAGCAGCAAAACTCCGCATGGAAGAACGTTACTCCACAAAATTTGCATCTGAAAAATTGAGCTCTATCTACGAATCTTGTTTGGCATAGTTCTATTTCTTCCCAAACCTTTGAACCCATCGGCTAATCGGCGCAGAGAAAATATATTTAAATCCTATTTTTTCCACTGCTTTAGAAAACACTATAGGCAGCAGCAACCCGAAAACCATTCCTAAGGCAAGGTGAACCCAAAAATTGTTTATGGAAAGTAATGACTGCAATAAAATTCTTACACCACTTCCAGATAAAATGTGAATAAGATAAATCGCCATTGAAGAAACACCCAGTGTAAGAAGCCATGACAACCCCTTATCTGGCAGCCTATGACAAAGTGAAACAATCAGAGTAATAGAGACTAAGGCCAGCAACAACGTGTTGATACCCCGGTCGCCGTAATGCCCTCCCCAAATTACATGAAATACATACTGACTAAGAAAAAAAGCGACTATTGAAATATAAAGCAGCCATTTCTTGCGCCAAAAATCGTGGAAACTGAAGCGAGAAAAAGCGATGCCAGCTATAAAAAATACAAGATTCTGAGAAATATGAATGGATGCTGTTGATTCAGGCAATATTGACGGCCATAAATAAATAACCAAAGACGATAGCAAGGCAACATATATAGCAACCTCTTTAAAAGCCCAGAATATTACGCAACATAAGGAAAAAATTAAAAACAACGCATACAAAAACCAAAAGTGCGCTCTCGGATCCCAAAGCCGTAAAACCTCCGAAGCACTAACATCACCGTTAGTGTATTGAGCTAAAAAAACCTCTATAAAGCCTTGAAGCAAAGACCAGATAATATAGGGATATACAACAACATCCACTTTTTTTAAAACGCTTCTGCCCGCTTTGTATTTATTGTAAGTACTTAGGAAGAAAAGCCCAGATAGAAAAAAGAACAGCGGCATATGGAAACTATATATAACGCTATCAGATATTTGGTAGAAGCGTTCTGAAATAGGGATTCCAGCACTGTATAAACCTCGCACAACATGGCCATAAACAACCAAGATGATCCCTATGCCTTTGGCATAATCTACCCAGTTTTGCCGTTCTGTATTCTCTTGTAATTCGTTATTAAGTTGCGCACGCACGGCCCATCTATGCTCCCCATTAGCTAGTTTGACGAACACCATCAAATATTGCTTTTGCACTGACCTTTGAGCTAAAGCGTTGCAAGACAGTCAAACGCCCTTGTTTGCGGAGACTCTCAATAGCATCAGGGGCCTCTAGCAACTTTTCTATTGTTTCTGCAAATTCAGTAGGGGAACGAGGCTCAACCAAAACCCCATTTTTGCCACTCTCTATCAGGTCCAACACTCCAGGGCTTCGAGTAACGATAACGGGCATTTCCATAGCCATGGCTTCCATAGTTGCCACACCCAAAGGCTCTTTCAAACTTGCAAGACAGAAGAAGTGTGCGTTTTCCAACTCTTCTTTTACTCGTTCTTCAGAAATAGACCCTAACAAATCTACGGAACACTCTACATCAAGCTCAGCAATTAACGATTCGAGGCTATCTACATAGCCAGTTCCATCTGTAGCACTTTGAGAGTCAGCAGCACCACATATTCTCAGGTGCGCCTTGACACCCTTGTCACGCAAAAGAGCAACAACGCGCACTAAATCGTCATGAGCTTTCACAAAATTTAAACGGCCGCAGGACACCAAATGGACTTGTTGATCCCGCTGAGGGGGAAGGTATGTTGAAGAGCGTCGAAATGAGTCTGTATTCACGCCCATGGGAGCCAGATGTATAGGGGGAAGTGAGCAAGCCGGCAACTTATTTTTGACCTCTCCAACAAGCTCCTTAGTAATGATGATAGCAAAGCTCGCATGGCGCCACTTTTCAGCCTGATTACCACCATAATCTTGCATGGGGCCATGCAGAGTTATACTGTAAGACGGCCCACCCAACAAACGAGCAAACATAGCGACATGGGCCGAATTAGCACAACTGTGGACATGGATATGCTCTACACCTGTTTTCTGTGCCCATTGTTTTAAATTGCTTCCGATGAGCAGTAACCCTGGGAGCTGTAAACGCTCCTTAAAAGTCAACTCTGAACTCGATAAAATTGACTTTACCGACCGCCACCAAGCAGCTGGGCCAGACATCAGAATATAGAACAACGCCTTTGCAATACTTTTAACGCCTATTGGAAACAAATAGTGTGTATCCTTTGCTGCCTCACTTGCCCAAGAGTGCTGAGCCATCCCCTCTCCTTCCACAGGCCTCTGAGTAGAGATCAATTCTGCATGAATACCCAGATTGGCCAATTCTGCACGCTCTCTCATAAAGAATGCATGGGTTTGGCCTGGAAACTCTGGAATAAGGAAACCAATAGACGTCATATTTGCTTCACAATTATTAGTTATACGGTGAACTCGCCCAAGATACCCGTAGCATAGATTGCTACGAACACATAAAGTCTACATAGTAGACTCTGTATTTCCACATAAGCATGCATTTTCGCCTAAAGGGAATAATCCTATGTATGTGTGGTATATATCTGAAGCAGCAAATGTATAATCCTCTAATCCCTGAGTCCAGAGCTTTACTTTATAAACAACGGAAATCATTCGCCATGAAATCTCAAAAGACTTTCCTCATTCCTCTTATATGCAGCTTTTTATGCCTAGTATCCTGCAAAGCGGACTCAACTGGCGCCATATCAAAAGACCATGAAGCGACGGTCAACTCAGTAGATAGCCAACCTGAGCTTGATGGAGGCGAAACATCGTCAAATACACCCACTCTAAAAATTAAGCGTCAATCTAGTATCAAGAACTATTTGTTCGGGCACAGTTTAATTAACCATGTTTCCCCTGAAGCACCCGCCGGGAACAACGAAACATCTGTACCACATTGGTTACAAAAACTCGCCAAGGCAGCAGGGAACAAATATTACACTGCCGGCCAATACGGTTTTTTACGAAACCATGCTGAGTTACCACCAAAATCTCAGTGGGGGTTCAGCGAAGTTCCTACTGCTTGGGACCCTGACTTGAATGGAGAAAGTTTCTCTGATGTAGGCTTTACGAGCGTTATACTGACAGCAGCCAACTTTATTCAATACCAGTCACCAAATACCCCCTTTGATGGCGATAATCCAACAAGAAGCACCCCCTTAACGTCGACACTGGAGATCATTGACTGGATAAGCCTCCACTCCCCATCGAGTGATATTTATATCTATGAAAATTGGCCAGATATGGCTCAGTACATCTCGAGCTTTCCGCCTTCTAAGCGAGAATTCTCGCGATATCACGCCAAAACGCTTGGTGAATTCCATAAGTGGTGGATTCAGTATCAAGATCAGATTCGCGAAGCTCGACCTCAGAAACAGGTAAAAATGTTACCAGTTGGGCCAGTTATAGCCAGCGTACTTCAGCTAGATCCTTTGAATACTATACCTGCCACCGAGTTATATGAGGATGATGCCCCTCATGGCAAACCGACTATTTATTTTCTTGCCGCATTGGTTACTTACATGGGAATCTATGGGGAACAAAGCCCTGACAACCTGAAAATCCCTTCGAGCATACACCCACTTGTAAAAGAGCATTACCAGAACATATCTCAACATATATGGAACCAGCTGTCTCTATACACCTTCAAGGATGGTCAGAGCCGAGTCTGGTTCGAAGAGAAGTAATCTCCCCGAAAAGCCCCTGGAGTCAGGGGCTATATCAACAGAAGACGCGTTAGCCTTTCAGGCGTTCTAGAACTAAGGCTCGCATTCGCGAGCCCCAAGCATCCCAGTTAAGAAAATCCTTGTAATACTCTCTGGATGTCTGCCTTAGCTTTAGGTATGCATCGATATTGTTCTTGTAATAAAGCACTTTATCGACAAAGCTCTCGCTCCCTGCATCAATAGGCAAACGAAACCCATTGACGCCCTGCTCGACGGGCACCCCCCCAACATCTATGCACAAAATTGGCAATCCGTAAGCACTGGCTTCGCAAAAAGCAAAACCGTAGGACTCATAGGAAGGCATCACGAAAAAGTGAGACCTGGAAAACAAACGTTGAAAAATCGCTAATTGCTCAGGGGCGGCCTTATCAAGGTATGGGTGGATTGTTACATTTTCATGATTAAGTAACTCCGGAGGGTTGCAGCCCACAATTGTTAAATGAGCGTCTTGCTCTCTTTCGAGCAGTAAATTCAACACCTCAATCACAAGGGGGCCACCCTTATGAAACCAGTCCCTGCCAACAAATAGTAGATTGACCTGCTCGCTGATGTCAGCCGCCTCTGGAAATACTGGCTGACCAGGATCCTCAACATTTGCCCCCCAAGGCAGCATATAAGAGTGACTATTCGAAAGGCCATACAATTTATCTGCGTTATTTTTTAGCCATGCAGATGGCCAAAGTGCCAAATCCACATTCTGATATACCCTCTTCTCCAACTTGTATATATAAGAATCGAACTTACGCGATAATGAAAGATACGACCCAAAAGCAGCACCAATCTCCGAGTTTTTATACACTGTATATGTTGCGTCAGATGAAAAAACCAGAAGCGAAGGATGTGGAAGCCTCAAGTTCGCAAGACAATAAAAACTGTACGTACAAAATACGACATCATAATTACCTTTTCGTAATTCTGACGCTGTTCTTCGAGAAACAAACCGAGACAATAATAAATGCACTCGAAATCGAAGCCTCATAGATATTTTCAGAGGTAGCTTATCTATTAAAACCTTAGCCCACTGAAAGAACCCCCAGTGATATTCGATGTAGGTTGTATCACCAAGGTGTTTATCTATCGTCCGAAACAAACGCTGATTGCCACCGGAATGCGCCCAGGCATGTACAGGATCAGTTTCACACAAATAGGCAACTTTTAAACGTCTCTCATCCATATGCTTCTATTTAAACAAAACATTAATAACGCTTGAATCCATGAGCCACCATAGCGCAATACAGATCAAGACTGAAAAGACAATTAATGACATATCTGACAAAAAGCACCGATAGCCATGGCGGTTTGCATAAGCGATCATGACAGGATGAGCAAGCAGCGAAGATATTGTAATTGCAACCACAATACCTACCGTACCCGCAAGATACCCACCCAGAAGAAGTGAGGCGATAAGAATTACCGCATTTGCTGTACTAAATTTCATTTGGCTAAACGAATCGCCACTGGCAATCATAAAAGGCATCAAAGTTCCTGTTAACGCTCTGCCTACTTGGCCAACAGCTAATATTTGCAACATCCAACCTGCATCGCTGTACCGATCATCGTACAAAAAGTAAATTAAATGATCCCCGACAGCTGCCAAAACAATACAGATACCGACATAAAGAACATTCAGTAAATTGCGAACCCTGTAAATTTTCCCATAGTCAGAATGGTTATCAATAGCTTTTTTGAAATAGGGGTGCAACACTCTTGTTGAGATGTTCACAGAGAATAACGATGTAATAGCCGCCCAAGTTGCTGCAACCGAATATTTACCAAGCTCTCCCATAGACAAGAAGGCGCCTAGAATCAATCGATCACCTTGCACAGCCAAGTACGAAATAATCGACGACAATAATATCCATTTCCCGAAATTAAATAATTTTTTAACAACTTCTTTATCCCAGGCGAAGCGACTGTGATGCCCAGAAAACAAATAGTAACTGGTTATAACTTCAAGAACGGATGAAACTACTTGCCCCGCGACCAGGGCCCAAAGCGTTGGAGAAATGTACGCCCAGACGATAACTACCGCTAAACCTAAAACCTGAATCCCCAGATCTACTAACATCTGGGTTTTTAAATCCAATCTTTTGTCGTAGGCCAATGGCGCAATCGATTTAAAGCCCGTAATAAATGCAGAAAGTGCAATCCAGATTAGTACCGGAGCAATTATTGATGCGTCATAAAAACTTGCTATTGGGTACGCGATAGCAATACCCAGCAAACCAATAAACCCAGCTCTTACAATTTGTAGGGTCCATGCGGTCTGCATGAAACGAGGGTCATTAACGCGATCACTGTTTACAACCCCCTGACGAAGCCCGACATCCGACAACTGTCCTAAGCCAATCATCACCGCAGTAACGATAGCCATAACACCAAAAACTTCAGGGAAAAGTAATCGTGTAAGAACAAGATTGCCCAGCAAGCGTATTACCTGATAGCCCCCGCTTCCTACAAATACCCAAAAAGCACTATTTGCTAAAGAAGTTGAGGCAAGAGAAGATGCTCTTCGATAAATATCGGAAAGAGCTCTTCTATTTGTATTCAAGACATCTTTCACAAAGCGAACCAGCAATTTGAAGTGCAATCACACATAGATACTTCCTGAATTTTTTACTTCCAAAAAAGCAGTTTATCTAGCACGCGTCGTTTTAACGACTTTGGGGGCACCCAGAGCTCAGCCCCATCGAATATAGAACTTTCTGATTGTGTGCTGTGATTTTCTACCATGTTCACAGCCCAACGTGCCGACTCTCTTGGGTCTATACCGGTGAAATCGCTCATTCTTGTGTTCAAGTGCCCAGGTATCCACTCATGAACCTGAACATTTTTACCTCGAGTTAAAATATCCACACTTATGGCCTTTGTGAGCGCCCTTACACAACCCTTCGATGCAGAGTAGACGGCACTGTTTTCTATTGGCCCCATGTGAGCCCAACTGCCAACGTTAAATATGCGCCCATAATTTCTTTCCAACATAGACGGCAATACAGTCTTACAGCAATTGACAACGCCATTCACATTTACTGCAAGAGCTTCGGCCCAATCGTTACTACTTTCATCTAAAAAATTTATCTTTGGATATACCGCTGCGCTATTGAATAGCACGTCAACGTGCTTATGAACCGACAAAATTTCCTCAAAAGCATGCTCTACCTGCTCCGCACGAGAAACATCTGCCACATGACAAGTTATTGACTTGTTAGAGTTCATCAGGTCACTTAACGCTTCCTGTGATTCCGGGGTTCGAACGATAGCTGCAACTGAATAGCCGTTAGCAGAAAATTCTTGAACCAGCTCTTTCCCAAGGCCCCTAGCAGCACCTGTGATAACAACAACTTTGCTATTAGCCATAACAAAACCTCTTTAAATTCATCATTTATACGATCATCATTGGTTATTACAACTTGCTCGCCACCCTCAGGGCATTAGCAGCAATGGTCAGACTTGGGTTTGTTCCACCACTAGTAGGCATAAAAGAAGCATCTAGAACATAAAGGTTATTCAGCCCATGTACCCTGCAATCTTCATCGAGAACGCTAGAGCTGGGATCAGAACCCATTCGGCAGGTGCCACATGGATGTCCAAAATTCAGGGGAACACCCGAGCTAAGTACCATGCTTCTTTTGACACCGACTGAATGCCTGATTTTCTCTCTCATATATTTGAGTCTATGCTTCAACTCATCGTGAATAGAGTACTCAACAAAAAATCCTGATTTTTCCTCCTTGCAGTCCACCACTCTGTTCTCTTTATAAGGAAAGTCCTCAAGAATGGTTGCAAAAACCGTAGCGCCACCAAACAACTTTGAGCCAAGATACGCGGGAATTCTAAGCAACTGTTTGAATAGCTTTATTTTTGAAAATTTGCTTTGCTCAAATTTCATTATGAGTGAATACAAGATATTTCCATAATCTGCATCCAACCCTGAAGATTGAAGTTCACCAAGTTTAAGATCGCCATGCTGATAGAAGTCTCTAATAGCGATCGTTTTTCTCGCGCCACTTTTCGACTTTTTCGACCCGCTCCAAATAGCAATAAAATCAGAAACGTGAAACATTAAATTTCGACCAACCAGATCATGATCATTCCCAATGCCATTGGGCCAGTTTTTATTTTTGGAGCGTCTCAGAATGACCGGTGACATGTAGGCCCCACAGGATAGGATTATATTTTTCGAATGAATCCTAAATAATTTTCCATTCTGAACAACATCAAGGCTCTCGGCAGACTTTGCATTTGCGGAAACAGTAGACACCTCACACTCTGTCGCCAACCATAGGTTGCCGGTATTCATCGCAGGCTTTATACAACTGTTGTATGAGTTTTTCTTGCAGTCTTTTAAACAGACTTTTCCGCCACATTCGAAGCACTGATCTTTATAATCAATCCCAACATGCAGTCTGTAAGGGTTTAATCCTTTTTCCCTGAACATCTGGAAAAAGCAACCATCTACCTCAGACATAGCTTGAGGGTCATTAAGATCATAAGATTCATCAGGACTGAGGGGGTTTTTGGTACCACTAACGGAGAAAAGAGCTTCAGCCTGCTGGTAATAAGGCTCTATATCTGAATACCCAAAGGGCCATAATAATGCCTTTCCGTCACGGCAAGTTTGTTTAAAATCAACCGCTTCAAATCGCTGCAAAGCAGCCGCATATAGCTGACTTGTTCCTCCGACTCCACATCCTAGCGGCGGCCAGATATGGCTTTCTGAATCATCAATAATACTCTTGATTTGATAAGGCCATTTTCCATGCTTGATCCTTTCGTTGGGACTCTCTTGCTCTTGTGAGACATCGCCGCTTAATAAGTTAAAGCACCCCTTTTCCAGCATAAGCACACGAAAGCCTTTTTTCGTTAATGCATAGGCTGTTGCCCCACCCCCTATACCAGAGCCGGCTATCACAAAATCCCATTGTTTCTCTACACACTTATCAAGAGTAACGATCTTCGCATCAACATGATTCATTCTTGACTTACCGCTCTATGATGCTTGGCTGCGTCTATCGCTGGTTGAAATACAAAGCTCACTTTTTTGGATGCTTCAGTCGACAAATGATTATTGTCGGCATAAGCAGGAACTCCACGATAAAACGCCGAACAATTTTTTGTATCGCAAAAGATGGTGTGAGTTTTTAGAATACGAAAGTCATCATGATCTAATAGCGATTCGAAAGAATCCTGAACAAAACGTTGGCGCAGTTCAACATCCCGATAGTCTTCTATAGATTCATTACTCTCTATCTCTAACAACTCTCTCTGATTATTGAGCAGAGATATGGCAGCTCTTTTCGAATGGTAATTTTTATACTCTGGAAATTGCTCCAGAAGATAAATGGGCACACTCAGCTCTTTTAAGAATTTCGCTGTATCAAGCATAGCGTTTCTAAGCACTATACTCTGGGGCTCTCTATCATAGCTTCCATCTTCAGGCCAAACCTGTATCGTATTTTTTCTATCTATGCCATAGCCCTCTCCAGAGAAGTAATAACTCCATCTGGCAATCCACATAAAGCTTGATATCCGGTGTTTATTATTACTCAGGTATTCCTTAACACTCTCTATATGTTTACGGCAGTTTTCGGTATCAGAAAACCCATAAGAGTTTTCCTCCTTCAACACGCCAAATACCGGTGGGCAGCCAGCTTCCCACAATATAACTGCGTTTACACCTTGCTCCTCTATGGCAGAAACCAGTCCTCTTTGCAGTGCAGCAGCATGAGAGTCACCCCAAACAACCATGATATTATCGCTGACATATGGGTCGCCTGCTGTACAGTGTCGAATACCATTCAGGATGCTATTGTTTTTATCATGGCAGTTTCCGTCCCACCCAATAAAATCGTTGGCCACACTCGCAAATGTTGCAACATTGTCATCTAGCCGATCTGGCATCCCATTCGTACGATGCAGGTTGTAACCAAAAAGTATACAAACAACTGATAAAGCTGATGTCGCAACAAAAACTGCGCTCTTCTTTTTAACAAGAGGCAGATTTACTTCCCGAATGGGCTGCTCAACATAACGCCACGACAGGATAGAAAGACCCACTGTAATCAACAAAATGAAAACTTTCGTCCATCCATTGGGCAGTTCATGAAAAGAGTAGCTGTAAAATGCCAGAAGTGGCCAATGCCACAAGTATAGCGAATAAGATATTTTCCCTAAGAAGACAAAAGGCTTTAGTGACAGAAATTTCTGAACATAGCAATCTCTTGTCGCCAACTGACCGGCATACAGCAAGAGCACCGTACCAAAACATGGAACCAGTGCAGAAGCGCCTGGAAAGTCGGTGGACTGCTCATAAAAAATCGCCGAGAAGAGAATCATCAGCAAGCCCAGTACAGAAAGTGTATTTATAGTCGATGGGCTCTCTGACTGCGGGGCAATTCTCATTGCAAGAATAACACCTATAAATAATTCCCAGGCACGAAATGGATAAAGGAAGAATGCTGCACTTGTATCATGTTTCATCATTAGGACAGCCCCTATAAATGACAGGACTGTCAGCGTGAAAAAGCTGCCTATAACTATTTTTTTACCGAATTTATAACAAATCCAAGCAATGGCAGGGAAGAATAAATAGAATTGCTCTTCTACAGATAATGACCACGTATGAAGTAAAGGCTTTGTGTGGGAAGCTGTATCAAAATATCCTGCTTCTATATAGAAAAGCATGTTTGAAACATACAGTGTTGATGATGCTAAACTTTGCCCAAAATCCTTTAAATCCGAAGGCAGCAGTAAGTAGTATGCACCAATTGCTGCCACCAACATGACGACAAAATACGCAGGAAACAAACGTCTCACACGGCGCATATAGAATTCCGAGAAAGAAAATCTATTCTTCTCTAACTGTGAAAAAACGATCCCACCTATCAAATACCCTGACAATGTAAAAAATACATCGACACCTATATATCCGCCAGAAAATCCACTGATTTCATAGTGAAAAAAAACGACCAGCAAAACAGCCAAGGCTCTCAAACCATCGATGTCTAACCTATATTTCATATTCGCTAAAGTCTGCACTTTTTATTGATATCACTTTACCGACACAATGGCTTTTCTGACCTATTGCCCAGAACCCAATCGTATATTTCTGCTGTTTTTTCCGCCTTATAAGACCAACGATAGTGCCCTTCAGCAAACTCACGCGCTTTGATGCCTCTACGTTTTATCTCATCTGGATTTAAGATCAGATACTCCAAGCTCTTAATAAATCCTTCAACCAAATTTTCCTGCTCTCCCATAGGAACCCTTATGCCGCAAGAATCTGGAACCCTAAAAGACGGCCCACCATATTCAACAACGACACTCGGCATAGATGCCATCGAAGCCATAGTTAGAACACCACCACCCTGCTCTCGTATTGACGGAAATGCAAAGATATCGGACTCATACATCAAACTAACAACTTCTTGATGGGGAATCCGACCTGTTAGCTTTATACAGTGCTCCATATTCAAGCCTTTAACCAACGACTTTAGGCGCTCTGCATCTGGGCCATCCCCCACAATAATAAGTTGATGCTTCTGCAACAGATCACTTTCGGCGAAAGCTTGAATGAGCACTTCTGGCTGTTTGAAGGGTACCAATCGACCCACAAAAAGCACCTTTTTCGTTTCATTTTCGACAAAGCGGCGCACTGGGTAGTCTGACTTGTGGATTCCGCCTTCGCTAAAATCAATAATTTTTTCAGCATCAGCACAGGGCAAGTCACTTATAGTGTGCTCGTAGGCCGCCAAAACTGCTGATGCTTTTTTATAGGTCGACCGATAGTAGGGCATCCAGCGATGCAGCCATCGGAAAAAATTCATCCACTCTCCTTCACGCAGCATTTCTCGACGAAAAGCTTTAGGCCAGGGCAAACCACCTAAGATTGGACCAATAACAAATGGTACCGGCAAGCGCTTTGCTATATAACTTGGCAACGTAGGCGACATCGGACTTGCACGATGAACCAGACTGTACTCACCGGATCGAATGGCCTTGCCAAATTTTTTCCATACTAGATGCTCAAAATATATATAACCCGGATAACCCATAGCTACTTGCAACGTCATCGATTTATTTTCTTCACCGCTAAGAGCCATTGATAACTTGTGAAGGGGCTTGGAAATCACCTCTGTATCTATATATGTCACACAAGCACTTTTAGGCAGGCAGGGTTGCAAATATTCTTTATTACGAATATGTGTAACGAGTGTAATATCTACTAACTTATTGAGGGCACAGTAATATTCATATATTAAAGCTGGTAACGAGTGCCATTTAGGGTTGCACTCAGCAGCGAGCATTAGAACTTTCATTTTATTATTAACTTTTCCATACCGATCAAAAACCAAACATCAACCATTTGATTTCTCTAGAATTCCTTCCAAGGAAGAATATATTGCATCGTCAGAAAGCGTCGCCATTTGAGGGTGGCATGGAATATTCAGTATACGCTCGTATATAGAAGAGGCGACTGGCGTATTTTCCAATGGTTGATAATAGCGAGCTGTCGGCAATACCGGGTGCTCTATATCACCTAAAGGTGCCTGCGATATAAAGGGAACATTCGAAGGTGTACCTGGGTGCTGAACATTACCACCTAAAACCTGTAGACCAAGAGCCGTTCCAATAGCTTTGATCCTTTCATATTCAGCTTGGTAAAGTGGCGAAAGCACTTCCATCTGCCTTAACCTGGCTAGTATATATGCGCAAGAAACATCTGATATTTTGCCATTGCCAGCATGGCGGCTCAGGGATGACCCCAAGCCGGACCCGAAGTTAATCAACGAACGAAACAGTTTTTCGTCATCGGCCAGAACAATCGCGCAGCCACCCTCTCCAAATCCCCACGGCTTTGTATGGTGAAAGCTTATACATTCATTCGCTACGTGCTTATGTGAACCAAAGGCCAGTGCAGAATCTATCAATAAAAATTTATTATTATCATTGGCGTATTTATGATATTTTTCAATATCTCTATTCGCACCAAACATATTAGTCATGATGAGAGCGTCAACGGAATCTGCTCCCACCATATTCAAATCAAGAAGGCCCGCCTCATCACAATCATAAACGGCTGCTTTCTGAAGTGGCCCTTGAATGCAGCTGTAAAAACCAAACGAAGATACCCCCCATCGCTGGCTACTCCCTTGCTTAACTTCCTCTAAGGTCACCAAAGCGTGCATAGCAGCTGTTGCATTAGCGCACATAACAACTTTCAAGCCACTCTCTAGCCCGAGTAACTCAGCGATGTATTCTTCCAACAGCAGGGAGACCGGGCCAAAGTTAGACCAGTGGTTATGCTCGCAGCTAATCTCTAGATAACCTTTGACTGCTTCTATATCAACACGCTTACTCTCTACATAACGTAGATCCTTACCAGCCAACCCATCATTACTCATTGTTTTTAAAGCAGGTTTTTTATTACATACCGGCGCGCGTACAACACCAACACCCTTGTCAGCCATATCTAATTATTCCCCATAAAAGCTAACTAGTGTGATTTAAAGATAAACCACACTGAATCTCCCGCCGTTATCACCCGGAAGATTGGATAAGAACTTAATGATAAATAGCAGCTATATGCTTATCTGGACACCATGAAGCACCATGTGATCTTGGCTGCTCTCTTATTTTAACTATTTCCCAGACCATAAGCGTGAGGCAACACCACTTCAGCACTGAAAAATGCGGCTAGAAGTATAGCCCACTTTAAGGCTATCAGGACATAGACAACTACGCGGTTTAAGGTGCTTCAGTAACCACACTTTTCTGCTTTGAAAACCAGGCGGGAACCCTATGTCGTAAAAAATTATTCATTGGTTTTTCAAAAAAGTAAAATACACAAATGGATACTCCTGTTAACAATAAAAAGAAGACGCTAAAGCTTATCCATTCATTCGTCAAAATCTCTCTCGGCATGTATTTTTCGTACAGTATATGCACTGGCTTTTGTAAAATATAAAACGCATAACTGGCCTCCCCCAGAAGCACCAAAGGGTAGCTTCTAAAAAGAGCAATTAGCCTTAAATCACACCAAGCGATTAAAACAATAAAGAGCAAAAATAGTGGTGACAGAAGACTCGATCCAAAAGCCAAGCTTAGGCCAAAATATTCCTCTATAGGTCGCTTATTATTCAATATGACAACAATAGAAAAACACACCACTACAACAGCTATTGTTAACCATGAACTTTTATTGACCGTACTTTTCTGTTCATAAATCCAAATAGCACCAGCAATTCCCAAGATAAAGCTACACAAGTGAGTGGGCGGAAAATAGTAAATCATGTCATGAGAAAAGGATGGGTAGCCTTCATACCCGTCACTCGATAAAACATAGGTTGTCGCCAAATGCACAGCCACCCAAAAACCCAATCCAATCCCAAGAACCGCCTTTGAAGTGAGAGATAACTGTTTAATGCAAATTAAAATTAAGGGAAAGGCACAATAGAAAAACGCCTCAACCGACAAAGACCAACCAGGCCCATTCAATGAAAGAGGAAAAGGCGAAACCCAAGACTGTAGAAAAGTGACGTTAAGCAATAGTGCGATAGGGTTAATGCTTTGATGAGATAGCACCATTGATGCCAAAACAAGCCCAAGGGCTAAGAAATATACTGGTGTAATACGAGAAAACCGAGCCCACAAATACTTCGTAGCAACCACCGGCTTATTGAAATAAGATATCCCCATAACAAAACCAGAAAGCACGAAGAAAAAGGTCACCATCTCTGGGCCTGATCTTAAAAAACCAGGGATACCCTCCAAGTCTTTCCCAAAATGAAAGATAACTACGATAGAAGCTGCCAGAAATCTAAAAAAAGTTAACTCTTCAATTCTCATTATTTATTCCCAGACCACTTCTATCACTCATTACCCTACTATTTATTCTCTACGCAGTGATCCCACCAGCAAGGCTGAGCGTTCATATTCAGTAGGGCCTGCCACTTAGGTGATGTAGGCTGAGTAACGTATTCTAAAGCTCCCCAACTGCCATATTGGCCTGGCACCGAAACATCAACAAAATGGAAAAACAGCCCTCCACCAGCATCTCTCCAACTCTTAAAATTTCTCTCATAAAGACGACGCATCCGTTCATCTCTATTTAAACCGATATGGAGTGCAATAAAGCGCTGATCTGTCTGTGTTTCTTCAAAATTACCAGTGATGTGTTGCCCCCCCTCATAAGCTAGTACTTGCAACCCACGACTCCTGGCAACACCAACATGGTAGGCATATACTTTCTCCATCTCTGCAGCACTGAACTCACAGGGAAAATGACGGCTATCAAACGCTTGTTCAAATGCCTTTTGCAAGCCGCCATCGCTTTCATTGAGCCACTCCTCTACTTTGCGTTGACCCAAGTCATTCTCATAAGTATTGATACAACCCGTGAAATATGCGGCTATCGCGACAGAATCTATACCATGATCTTGGCAAGAGCCTTTATTCTCCTTCCACAAAGGGCAATCCAAAGATGATGTTTCAAGACCAGGCCATGTAGCATGTGCACCTAAGACACAATTGACTCGATGCTTTTCCTCTAGAAATACTTCGTTTTTCCAGATCTTGCATATGTTTGCTGTTTTCATACCATGCCACTGCATGTAGGCATCACCTTCTTTATCCCAAAGCTCCCTAGATGCCTTTAATGCGTATTGAGACTGGGGAAATAACCAATTCCAAACCTCATTTGAGTATTCGACATAAGCCGTCAGGTTTTTATCTAGGCTATTTTGAACAACTTTGGCAAAATTTTTGATGTACTGGTCAGTAGCCAAATGCGGCATGTTGAACCATGGATCTGAACCAAGTTCGTTAGCTAATCGCACCATATATTCAATCGGAACACCTTTTTGCGCAAAACTCCTGTGTTTAGGTGTCGGCCTGTCGGACCACAGGTTCTGAGTAGAGCCATTCGTGATCATCCAGTCCATAAAACGCAATGCGCGAAATCTTCCAATATTTGCCAGAAAATCAGGGTTGAAAACCTCGCCTCTGTCATAGTTTTCTATAAATTTTGCTGGAACAACCTCTATCTCTCTAATCGGGTCTGAAGGATCAAAGCTTGAAACACGAATCAGGCAGCTATCTTCTCTAGTTTCAATAACATCTCCACCATTCGACTCCCCTACTTTCTTTGCACACCAGTCATACTCTATACCTCCAGCACCTTTCCAGCGAACAATGTATCTGTCATAAACAATTGGGTGCTCTTCTATATTTGTTAAAAAAACAACAGCCGGCCGAACCCCTGCTTCTACACTAACCAACTCACCATACTCGTCTACAACAATCCCTTCAGGGCTATTCCTATCCCAGTCATACCACTCTCTAGAGGATCGCATGATATTCAGAAAAGGAAACTGTGTTGACCAATCTGCAATCCCGCTCAACCCCATCCCTATCGAACTCTGATCTTTGAGCGAGGGGTTTGCTGCAGACTGCATAGCAAAAAGCCCCATTGCAGAAACAAGCAACAATAGGGCCCTAAACAATCTCTCAGCAGCAGATTTCACTTTGCACCTCTTAATTTTGGAAGCACCCCAACACCAACCATCATCGCAAGTATCATGTAAGACAATGGTTTGATATGCCCAAGATCCTTAACCGTTCCCATAATAAAAAGGTGGGAAATTGACAACCCTATGAGCACTGAAGAAACCAAAAAAGTTCTATCATCAGAATTTTTTCTCACACGGTTAACTGCGATCATCAAAGATAAAAACAAAAGCACGTAGGGAAGGAACCCGAAAAGCCCATAATCCAAAAGAAGAGCTATGTAATTGTTGACAATATCGATAATGCCTTCCCCCTGAATCAGCGCCAACATTTCGGGTTCATTTAAGTATTTCCCACTTGATTGCCCCAGAAGTGGATTCCTGTAAAAGACCTCTAACCCATTCTCAATAAGCTTGGATCGATATGAATCCACACCTTCCTTACCAATAAACGGGAGCAACTCTAAAAAACGCTCTTTCTGTCCCAAAAGAATCAGGCCAAATACAGAAACCAGACCAAACACACCTAAATAAGCTAAGTTTCTGAACCTATTCTTACCAAGAAATACAGTGACTACAACAAAGAACAATGCCGCCCCAACCCAGGGACCTCGAGAAGAGGTACAGTACAAGCCTGCTAATAGTAAAAAGAGCGTTCCGTATTTGAATAAGAAACTGGGCGAGAATCGTTTGGCACAAAAGTACCAAGCACCCAGTGAAACCACCATAAAATAGCCATTAACAATGGAATGAACAAACAAGGAAGATGCTCTTAAATACCCTCCCCGGTACATGAAAGTTGACTCTGTAATTGATGAAGATCCAACAATAAAGCTTGTTCCTCGATACAGCTGCCATCCTCTTAGAAACTCAAAGACATTTACTAGAGCCCCAAACAACCCTGTTAAAAGGATCACAACGAATACAGAGTCCAGAATTTTTTTATCAATAGACAATCTACTGATAACAGCGTACGGAACAATAACTTCAAAAAATGCGACAAGCGCCAGCTTCACAGAACCTGTGACACTGGCATTATCTCTAAACCCTTGAAAAATAACCAAGAGATATAATATAACGATGCATTTATCTTGAAATAGCTGGCCGAATGGGGTTTTTGACTTATCGTTCTTGAACTCCAAGAACTTCGGAAATAAGAAACAAAGAGAGACTATCGATAGATAACTAACCCCTAGTAGATACTCAATTCCGGCAAAACCTGGTATATGAGCCTCATAAAGTGGCATGATTAGCAGGAAGAATACAAACCACAAAACATCATTATCTGGGTTTTTTCTTAAGGAAAGCGAAGCAACAATTACACCAATGTATAACAACCAAATACTTTGCAAAACAAAGACACAAGCCGTAATTGACAGCCAAACAATTATTATCTTTTTAGTGTTGACACCAAAGAATCCCAACTCATCCAGATCTTTTCCATGAAAGAATCGATTAAGAGTTGATGCAATAACAAAAAACCCGGAAAGAACAACAAAAGCTTTTATATACACCAACATTTAGAGACTCATACCGTTTCCGTTACAACCGACTTATACACATCAGCTACAAACCTAGACTTTTTATTCCATGACTGATCTTCAGCATAACGCATCGCCTCACGAGACATCGACAGCCTCATTTCAGCGTCTCTAACTAATACCTCTATAGAAGCTGCTGTTTCACTAATCACATACTCCCTCGACTTAGGCTCTACCTTAAAGCCTACTTTTTCGTTAACAAACTCTCCGATACCCCCGTTATTTACAACAATGCAAGGAAGAGCATTCGCCATTGCCTCTAACACAACTGCGCCGCCAAATTCTCGAACAGAGGGGAAACAAAAAATATCCGACCTTCGGTAGTAATCCAGCGTCTGGCTTTGTGATACCCAACCACACAGCTCAACAAATTCTTCAAGACCTAGCTCCTTAACCATTTCACGCAGTTTCGGCATCTCTGGCCCATCACCTACAATCAGTAAGTTAATCTTTTCTTTAACTGCTGAATCTAACTGACCGACTGCTTCTAGCAGCATATCTGCACCTTTATATGGCACTAGGCGGCCAACAAATATTAAGGTAACCCTTTCGGGGTTAAAGCTTCTCTCAGATAAATTCTTCCTCCCTTGCGACAAGAACTCTTCCGTTACACCATTTTCAAAAAATAGCCCCACTTTCTTTGGGTTTAAATCGAAGGTCCTCTCAACCAATCCTTTGGTATAACTAGACCCGGAAAGCACATAACGAGCTTTTTTATAGGTTCTCTTATATCCGGGAATCAGAAATCGGCCAAAAATACGAATAAAATTAAAATAGGCAAATTCTTGACTCGCTACTTTTTTGAATCCTTTAGGGAAGGGAACACCGCCATTTACTGGGCCAATAACAAATGGTGTTTCATCGCACACTTTCGCTATTTTCACTGGGTAGCGAGGCATCACTGGAGTTAATGAATGAACAACGTCATACTTGCCTTTTTCGATATCACGCTTAAAGGTGCGATACACTTTATTGTCGAAATCACCGTATATAAAATAACCAAAGGAGTTGTAAATCGGCCATATAATTCGATCCCTTATTGTACTAATACGCTTAACAATTCGTTCGTAAGCACTAATTAGTCGACTTTCCTTAATAAAAAAAACATTCGCATCTGGACATGCTTTCTCAAGCGCTTCTCGATTCCTTTCATGGGTCACTAAGGTTACATCAACATGCTGCCTAATCGACTCATAAAGCCGATAGCCAACGAGTGGAGCTGAAAACCAATCAGGGTTACACTGCTCCACAATTAGTAAGACTTTTAGTCGTGCTTCAGCCACATTTTTTCCTTATTTCTTACAATGAGAAGATAATTCACTTTCAGGACGATACAGCACACCATCCCGCCCTGAATATTGAAGCGCAAGCGCGACTTCATTCACGTGAAGAGCAAACTGACTATCTGCCTTACTTCTCTCGCCTAAAACGGTTCTTCTCAGGCCGTCAACGCCCAACAAAAAATCCATTTTGGTTTTCCCGCTAGACGTGGTCGGCATTTTCTCTCCGCACACACTCTTCAGTTTTTTGCGAATCGGAGAAAGAAATGTTTTTCGACGAATAGTTATTAGGCGCCTAAAATAGACTGATCCATTATTATTCCAGCAATCATCCACCTCCAGAACTCCTTTTTCACCAATCACTTGCAGAGAACGCTTGCTAGGAGCAACAATTGTAGTGCTCAATCGAGCAACAACGCCCTCAGAAAACACCAGAGTTGCTAGCGATGTATCTGCCGTGTATTTGGGAGTTAATTCTTGGTCATGCACTTTTTCTTTTATAAGACAATCTGAAAAGGCAATGACTTTTTCGACACGGCCAAACATAGCAACCAACCATGTCAGGTAATACCCTGCATGCTCAAGGGTGCAACCCACCTCAAATTCATCTTTATAAGGCCAGGGAGCACCACTTTTGCTAACCCACATTTTATAAGGCTGCTTGTGGATCATTCCGTCATCTAACTCAGCATAAACCAAGCGAATATCACCACAAACCTTTCCAGACACCGCAGATTTCAGCGTCTGTGCCAAATTACCAAACAAACTACAGGGGGCAGAATGTATATGAAGCCCTTTTTTTTCTGCCAAACAAACAAGCTCTTTGGCATCCTCATAGGACATAGCCAGGGGTTTTTCACTGTATACATTTTTACCTTTTTCTAAGCATTGCTTAGACACTTCGTAGTGAGATCGAGGATCTGTCAGATTTAAAACAATATTGATATTCGAATTAGCGAGAATGGCTTCGAAGCTTTCATAAGCATCTAGCTGGTAAAAATCACAGAACGTCTTCAAACGCTTGGTATCAATATCAAACACGCCCGCTATATTGATGTGCGGATAATGTTCAATGGTTGCCATATAGTAGTCAGCCACAAAACCACAACCGACGATAGCTACTGACATTTCTTCAGAATTATTCATACTTTTTAAATAGCGCAGCTAATTTATCTACTTGCTTATCTATATCAAATTTTTCACAGACTACTCGTCTGGCGTTGCTTGCCACATGCTGACAAAGCTCATCATCATCCAAATAGCTGGCAATTGCTTCTGACAGGCCAGAAACATCTGACGGCGATACAACAAGACCTGTTTCTCGGTCTCTCACAAGTTCAATCACTCCGCCTACGTATGTAGCAATCACCGGAGTTCCACAGGCCATTGCCTCCATAAGAGCAACCGGTATCCCTTCTGCGAAACTGGGTAGCACAAAAATATCCGCCATGGATAGCCACTCTCTCACCTGCGATCGATTGGCAAAGCCGTGAAATATAACCCTTTCCGACAAGCCCAACTCAATCGCCAAAGTCTCAAGACCTGCACGCTCCTCACCATCGCCAAGAATATGCAGTTCAAAGTCGCGCCCCGACTTCAGCAGAGAAACCATACTCTCGAAAAGAATTGGCAGTCCCTTCTCAGAAGAAAGCCGTCCGACATACAACATCCTTTTAGCACTGGTCTCTGGAGGCAAGAAAGGAAATTCTGTCGGGCGTATACCACAGCGAACTATCTTTAGTTTATTCCAAGAATCTTCCTGCGTATAAAGCATCATTTGGCTCTTGCAAAAATGCCCTATACAAGAAACAAATTCTGAATTAGCTAATTTTTCAGCCAAAGCCCAATGAAAAGCATCAAAAAAAATGTGCGGGCCGTGAATACTGATACTGTATGGTATTCCGGTCATTTTTGATGCCAGTAGCGTTACTGTTCCACTATTGTCACCCAAATGATTATGCAGGTGCTCTATGCCGCCTTTTCGGAGCTCGCAAGCCAAAAGAACAGCTTCTTGAAAGTAAAACACTTGCAACAAAAAACCTTTCGCCCCTGGCCGAGCGGTTTTCAGGCCTAACAATATTGTTGACAAGTAACGCACTGGAGAACGAACCAATAGCTGAATATTTTTTAATAATAAAAATAAGTAATTGGTAGGCAATAAATAGTGTGTATTGGATTTTTCTTTGACAACTTCTTCATCCACATCGTGGGCCAGCCCCACCTTATGGACAGAGAATGTGCTTACAGAAAAGCCCCTTTCACGCAGACCAACAACTTCTCGACGAATAAATGTGTCAGTTGCTCTTGGGTAACTATTGGTAAAATACGCTAGACGCACTAAGCCACCTTCACTTTATAAAAACTTTAAATTCTTGATCAATAATTAATACTTGTATTACTGCAACCGAAATCATCCAAAAATTATGCCTCTTTCTGGGAAGAAAACTGCAATGGTTTATAACGACCACTAACGCTATTCCCACAAAAACTATCGGGTAATTTTTTGCGTCCAGAAAAGCCTAAAGCACACCTAACAAATGCACAAAATGTAGAGAATAGCCACCATGGTAAAGGTATTATGAAGCGAGATAGCAAACCTCTTTTCTTGAGTTCATAGAGATATTGCTTCTGGTTCGGCAGTTCATCATCCAAGACGTGCAAAGCTTCACACTGTGTCACACTTGTGTTTTCTGCAACAGCGATTGTTACGGAAGCCAACCTCTCAACATTTATCAGCGGAACCTGCCCTTCATGAGAAACGACTATTCCAAGGCTACCGGCTAACAGACCAGCATGAGCTGTGGATAAATTCTCTGCGTCATAAACCAACCCAGCCCGAAGCACCGTTACGTGTTTATCGCCACTCACCCATTTTTTTACAGTCAACTCTTCATTACGCTTCATCAAAGCGTAATCTCCTAAATTCTCATCAGTTCCACATATGGGAACATTCTCATCGACCGTAAAAAGCGCTGGCAATCCTTTGTAATCCAGGACAGAGATGCTTCCCATTAGAACTAATTTTTTTAGGTCAGCCTTATCCATGGAGTCCAATATATTTTTAGTGATTGCAGCGTTTATAACATCACTCTGTTCTTGGTTGCTGGACAGGTCAGCAGCCAAATGGATAACAACATCCAGGTTCTTGCCCGAAACATCCAACAACTCCGTTTTTAGATCAGCATTTATCCACTGCAGGTTTTCATGCTGGGGAAGTTGAGACACATCCTTTCGACTCACACCGACAACACCATGGCCAGCATCCAATGCCCTTCTCACCACTTGCTGGCCTATAAAGCCTGCTGCACCGGTTACAAGTATATTCACAAAGCAAATACCCGAAGCATATTGAGACAAGGAATACTTACGACCACTGTTTGTCACCGTATTGCTGAGACAATGGCTCTTCAATTCCTTTACGAATCAGCTCTTCACGACGGCTTTCGGGCTGCCAATTCAAATCTTGGCGAGCATTGCTGGTATCAAAGTGAGCGTATTGGCCACGACATTGCCAATCATGTAATGAAGGCGTTCGTTCACCATCCGGGTGACCCACCAAACGCTTAACAACCCATCTGATCATATCTTGGGTATACAACAACCAAGCCCGGCTGGATTTAGCATCAATGTGGCTCTTCAGCATGGCCTCTACTTGTTGAACATAATCACGCGCACTGAGGGCTGGCTCTGCAGACAAATTGTAGCTTTTCCCCACTACGTCTTCTGTATGGACGGTTGCAGCGATAGCATCTGCCACATCATCAACCAAAACAAAGGGAAGAAGGTTTTCGCCTTTACCCCAGTAACGACAAACGCCGAGGCCAAACCAATTCGCAACACCTAAGTGTGTTATCGCTCCACCTTCGCCAATGACTATTGCAGGCCGAACTACCACTGCTGGAAACCCTTCATCACGGTACTTCTTAGCCAAGTACTGCTCTATATCAGCTTTACTGCGCGCATAGTTGTTGCGGCGTTGAATTTGCTTATCAATACCGTCGTTCTCGCTAATTAAACCGGCTGAAGGACCAAGGTGCAGAGAGTCAATCGTTCCTGAATAGACAAATCGTTTTATTCCTAATTCTTGGCACAGATCAATCAATTTTTTAGTGGGGTCAACATTATTTGCAACATAACCTGGATAGCTATTTGCAGGGGTAACCGCAAGATGAATAACACTCTCAGCTCCCTCGAGGGCTGTTCGCAAAATACTTTCATCCCTGTAATCCCCAACAACAACGTCAATACTTTCCTGAGGCACTACCCCAGCTAGAGCAGATGGATTTCTCACCAAGGCCCGTGCAGATATTTTCTGGCGAACAAAGCTTTTCAAAAGTGCCTTACCAATAAAGCCTGTAGCGCCAATAACCAAAACCGTCGGAGTAGCACTTGAGGCAGAGTTCTGATCCGTCACACTCGGCGAAAACGCTTCCAGAAAGGTTTTTTCATCTGCTTGAATGGTCGGATTAGCGAACTTTCGAATTCGCTCGAGCATAGTAATAACTTGAAGAGCAAATAAACCTGTCGATCCTTGGCAATCATGCGTGTTAGATCGAATCGTTTCGTAGCAAGCTTTGATACCACTACTCATACATATCTCGTATGGCCCACCCCCAATAGACTTAATAACTCTCGAGGCTGCATAACGAAAATAGGTTTGTGTCGATTGCGCTAAGCGGCTAAACGCCGAGCGCCAGTTAACGGCCAAACGCTCACCATCTATAGATTTACCTGAGTGCCGATCAAGGGTGCAAATATCTTTCTCTATATCAGCTCGAGCTACGCCGAATAAACCTTCCACTTCTACATAGTGCTCTTCATAACCCTGATCGACGGCAATATCTATTTTAATGGCCGTTTGCCCCCGTCTACCGGCAATACTCCAACGGCTATAGTACAAACCTCCCGTGGGGAATTTCTTGCGCCCAAACAGGTCAACAAACTCAATATCCATTGTTTCGCTGGAGTCGCCACCAAGCACCCCAAGCAACTCCGACACAGTATGCACTGCTGTTTCATACAACAAGTTACCTGGCTGCCTTAGCATCCATAAATTCCAAGGGCCAGTATCAATCGGTGGCAGATGCTTTTTCCATACCACGCGAATAGATTTTATTGGGCCAACATCTCCACTATTTACAATCTTTTGCAGTTTTTTATAGGGTGTGGAATAAATAAAATTGTGATTAACACTAATGGTGACGCCATTATTCTCAGCGACTTCAATTAGCTCACGAGCATCTTCACAATTGAGTGCGATAGGCTTCTCTACTACCGCATGACATCTCGCCTCAAGTACTTTTTTAGCCAAAAGATAATGGCTATCTGGCTGAGTAAGTACATGCACAACATCGAGGTTTGTTTCTGCCAGCATTTTATCGGCATCATCAAACACCTGAACATTCTGGCAATCGGATATAAATTGGTTAGCAGCGTGGTTATTGAAGTCACAGACCGCAACCAGATCAACATTCTCCAGCATCATAACGGTTCGCTTATGATGGCTAGATATATTACCTACGCCAATAAAGCCAACCCTTAACTTATTTTCTTTAGCATCCATTACTTGTACTCAATCAGCTCTTGCCGGCGGCGAGACAACTGCCCCACCATATAATTGGCCATTCCGGCAAACTCACTGATTTTCGCAGTTAAAATTAAAAACCCATAAACAAAAGTCGTACGAAACCCTAACTTCTTTCTAAGATTCCCTAGCAGCATTTTGCCAATGGATATACCGTATAAGAACAATACACATAGGGTGAAAAATGGGGATAAAAACAAGGAGCTTAATAACAACAATGGTATTAATGCACCCCAGAATAAAGCGCTTAACACTTCTCTGAAAAAATACTTCTCTGGCCCACGACCATGTAGATGCCAGATATTGGCAAAACCGTAACCCCCGCGCACCGCGCGTTTATACCATTGGCGTATGCGAAGAATATTTGCATCGTGCCGACTCATCGGACAGTCCAGTCGGTACACCTTGTACCCCTGCGCACGGGTACGTATACAGAAATCATCATCTTCAGCAGCAATAATTTCATCTGAAAACCCGCCCACTTCCCGAAAGATATCGACTTTAACCATCATATCTCCCAACACGGCCTTAGCTTCTCCTATAGCCGTATTCCATTCCACATCCATTAGTCGGTTGTAAACAGAAACATCTTGGTTTTTTTCAGAACGACGGCCGCTGGCAATGGCCATGTCTGTATTCCTGGAAAATTCAGCCAAAGCGTACTCGATCCAACCAGGTTCAAGCTCACAGTCACCATCCATAAACTGAACAAACTCCAGCTCTGGAAATGCAGACAGTAACTTTTCAAAGCCTGCATTTCTCGCTCGAGCCGCAGTAAATGGTATCGAGGTGTCCAGCTCTACAACTAAAACGCCCAGTGATAGCGCAAAAGCTACACTGCCATCCTCTGAGCCTGAGTCAACATACACAATCGGTGAGTTAACCGCATATTTACGCATTGCCAAGAGGCTGTTTTTTAAACGCTCGCCTTCATTACGGCCGATAGCAATAAAGCCCAGGGCATTAGATGTGTTCACAGAGCTACTCATTGATACGCTTGGCTCCGACATAAGCTAAACCTTCGTGTGAGCAATGAGATCGCGAACAAAGTGCGGCGGCACGTGATTTCGATCTTTGGAAATCAAGCGTTTACAAAACCAAATACCACATCCCAAAACACGGAATATAGTCGCTACAATTGTATATAGCTTGCCATGATTTTTTTTGAAGTAGTGTGTTCTTGATTCAAACCAATATGAAGGTAGCCGAACAGTATTGGCGCGTCCTTCTTGGGCATCATCTGATGACTCTTTAATTTTGGTGGATGCAGATCCTATATGTGCCACCTTACTCGCAGGCACGTAGTGAGTCTTCCAGCCTTTTAACGCCGCCTGCCGGCACAGATCGGTTTCTTCAAAATACAAGAAAAAAGTTTCATCAAACAAACCCACCTTTTCCAACATTTCTCTGCGCATCATCAAGCTGGCCCCCGCAACCCAATCAACCTGGGCTGGTTGATCTGGAATTCCAATAGGCACTGTATAGTTTTTTAGCAGCTTGGTAATTATGCCAAGACAGGCTCCGCCTTCGAGCTCTCCCCAAATAGATGGAAACCGGAATGCGGTAATATGTGGTTTTCCATCAACACCGTAAATATAGCTACCTGCCATTCCAAGTTTATGGTTTTCATCCATATAATCCAGCAATCTCTGGATAGCATCGGGATCTGGGAAAGCATCAGAGTTCAGCAGATAAAAGTACTCAGGCGGGTTTTTTGAGTCGAGATATTTTTTAATTGCAAAATTATTTCCCGCGCCAAAACCCCCGTTATTTCCGGATTGCAGAACAGAAACCGATTCCCAGCCCGCCAATCCATCAGAGCGTTTTTGATCGACAGCGTTTTTCATTTTCTCGTAGCTGCGGTCGCCTGAGTCATTATCGACAATGGTTATCGACCACTCATCATCAATATGACCTAGCGCCCCAATTGCTGCACTTACAGCCTCAAGCGTCATATCGGCGGTCTTGTAGTTTACAGTGACAACCGCAACTTTCATTGCTCGCCCCTTTTTGAAGCAAAAGTTTTCATCATACTTTTAAGCGCCTAGACACCGTTGAAATTTCGCTGCAAGAACTCTAACACTTGGTTCCAAAACCATACCGTCGTGATCTCCAGGCACTTCATGCACTTCTACGCTTTTTACGTAGTCGTTCCAACCGTTATCATGAATGGCCAATCTCATGTCAGATTTCAATACACGGCCACCAGGCAGATCAAAGGCTTTTTCTGGTTTGGGCCTGAACAATACGACGTCAAGGTCCAAGGGTTTCAAATCGTAGCGATCCAGCGCTTCATAAAATGCGACGGCGATTCTTTCCGACTGGAAATCGCCTGTAGGGGCTTGCGTTTCTTGCGGAGAGTCGTAACGCCTCCGGAACTTATCCAATTCCCATTTGTAGCGGCTTACAGCCCACTCAGCAAAATAGGCAGGTCCTTTGGATTTAAGCTTCTGCCAATGAATAGCCACGCGATCCACGGAGCTCAATGCTGGCATCCAAGGCAGTGGAGTATCAAGGAGGATAAGCTTTTCCACCTCCTCTCCTTGATCCATCAATTGCCTGGCCATTTCGAATGCTGTTATGCCGCCACCAGAGAATCCACCCAACATATAGGGGCCGCGAGGTTGCACCGCTTTCATTTCGGCAATGTAATCTCTCGCCATTTCCTCAAAAGTTTCATGTGGCTCGTGGTCTCCATAGAGGCCACGCGCCTGCAAACCGTAAAAGGCCCGATCTTGACCAACTAGGTGTGCCAGGTGACGAAGGTTAAGAACATTGCCGAACATGCCTGCAACCAGAAAGAACGGCGTTTTTTCTCCGGCTTTACCAGAATGCATAGGCACCAAATGGGTATAACGGGTCTGGTGTTTGGGCTCTCTTGCCTCGGCGGAGTCATTGCCAGGCACATCTCCAATTACCTGTCGTATCATCTCCGCACAACCGGCAATCGTTGGCGCTTCAAACAACACCGAAATCGGATAATCCAAATCGAAGGTTTGCTGAATCTTTGAAAACAGTCGCACGGCTACCAGAGAGTGGCCACCAAGGTCAAAGAAGTTGTCCTCTACGCCAACCTGATCAACACCCAGCAGCTCTTCCCAGAAGCCAACCAGGGTGCGCTCAATCTCGTCTCTCGCCTCCACGTAGTCGTTATCGAGGTCCGGACGAGCGAATTTGGTCGCATCACCATCAGCCTGCAAAGACGCAGCAGCGGCTCCAGCTTCTTCCACTAAACCCTCGATATCCAAAGAACTGACAATAACCTGCGGAGCGCTGTGCGACTGCAATATGCTCGACAGTGCCCGAGTGCCTTCCGCCGGCAGAATCCCCTGGGAAAGGTTGTGTTGAAAGGCCATCTCTGCAGGAGACAACTGGCGTACTTCACTGGCAGCACTTGCATCAGGCTCCAACTCTAATTCTTCAGAGGACAGCGACGCTGTGGCAGAAAAATCCACCTTCTCTTCCAGCCTTTTAATGGTCAACTGTGATACTTCCGCCAGTACCTGGCCCGCTGCGTCCAGCAAGGTGACGTCAAAACTGGCAAAATCGTCATCCACACTCACTGAGCGCGGGGTACGCACCCAGCTAAATAAACTGTCACCGAGAGGGCGGAAATACCGGAAGCTGCCATAGGAAACTGGCACCCATAAATTCGCTGCTTTGCCACCACTGGCGTAGCCGGAAATCAATTCCATGGCGTGGCCAGTAGCCAAGTCCAGCAAGGCTGGATGCAATTTAAAATGCTCTAAGTCACTGTTGTATTCAGAGTCCAGACTCAACTGTGCTACAGCTTCGTTATCACCATAAGCCTGTTGGCGTATCACATGCCAACGAGGGCCAAAATCCAAATGATCTTGCTGTCGGCTGCGTATCGCAGGGGCATTGTTGTTACCAGGCTGTAAATCACAGCGAGCCAAAATATCTTCAAGCACAACTGATTGTGGCTGCATAACAGATTTAAAAACAATTGCGCCCTGGGCATGGCGCTGCCAACCTTTGGTCCCATCGCTTTGAGTCTGCTCACTTTGAACTTCAAACTGGTAACCGCGCTCAGTTTTTTGCAACTTCACACGTATTTGGCGAGACTCTTCATCGGCAATGTAAAGAGCCCGAAAAAACATTAGCTCACGAATTTCAAAAGGCGCTTGCTCGCCACACTCTGCCAACGCCGCCCTTGCCAGCTCGATGTAGGCCGTACCGGGAAGAATAGCCTGACCATCAGCCGTTCGATGTTCATCCAGAAACCAGTCGGTTTTGGGTGAAAAGTGGCCGAGAAGAATTTGCGTTTCTTGACCACCATCAATAACAGCCACACGCTGTTCAAATAATGGGTGGCTCGCCGACTCACTGTGCGACTCCGCCTTTTGTGGGGCAAAGCCCATATCCCGAGCGGTTGCTGCCGCCATGCCAACTTCATTCCAGATTCCCCAATTAATGGCAACCGTATATTGGCTACCACTATTGCGGCTTTGTGCGTAGGCATTGAGGAAAGCATTTGCAGCCACATAATCTGTTTGTCCAACTGGCGCAATGGCGGTACTTGTGGAAGAAAACAGCACCATAAATTCCAATGGTTCATCACGGAATAATTCATCCAATATCAAGGTGCCATAAACCTTGGGCGCAAAGACGTCTTCAATTTCAGTTTGAGTCTTAACAGGAATCAGGTTGTCTTTCACCACACCGGCAGCGTGAATCACGCCATTAATAGAACCAAAATGCTCTTTGGCTTCTGTTAACACTCGCCTCATGCCGTCTACATCAGTTACATCCGCACTCAACGCAAGTACTTCTGCACCACTGCCTTGCAACTCTTTTACTCGGCGAATACCGACACTGATTGCATCGTCATGTGGGTGTGTTGTCAGCCATTGAGCCCACTCTTCCTGCGCAGGCAAGGGCTTGCGGTTAACCAAAACCAGGCGTGCATTGGCATTTACTGCCAGGTACTTGGCCATTTCAAAGCCAATACCACCCAAACCACCGGTAATCAGATAGACACCTCCCTGTTTAACCCGGGATGCCGGAGCTTCTGCCCCCTTCGCTGGCAAGTGATCGTAGTGTTGTTGCCAGCGACTATCGTTCCGATAGGCAAACACTCCATTAGTGGCCGGAGCCTGAGCCTCGGCAAATATTCGTTCTGCCAGATTTTCGATTTCTCCATCGCGACCCTGCTCACCATTGCCCAGCAAAGTAAAACGCTGCGACTTAGCTTGAGGCAGTAAAACATCGACACTGCTGCAAGTGACGCCGGGGAATTCACGAGGAATCACTTTACAGGGACCAAGCACTGTGGATTTTTCAGGGTAAGGCAGCTCCTCACCCTGTACTTGTTGCATCCCGCTAGATGCAACAATCATATGTATCTCACGATCAGCAACGCCCTGTTCGCTCAGTGCCCTGGCCAGGAAAAACAGGCTATAAAAGCCGTATTCCTGGTTGCGGTGGAAGAAGCTGGAGCCAGGCCGAAATACTTCGTCCTGAGTTACCAACCACAGGTGAACAATGCGGTTAGGCACTTTCCCACTGGCCACCAAATCATTGACCAGCGCTTTATAACCTTCACCACCCGCTTCTGGTGAAAGGCGATACTCCGTAGAGCTTATTTGGTAGTAAGCATCACCTTCGCGTACAGTCACGACTTCGTGGCCAGCGTTTTGCAGCCGAGCAATCAATGGCTGGCACACTGGCCCGTCGTCAGCAAACACCAAATAGGTACTGGGCTCAATTTGAGAGGAAGGCATCAAACCCTGCTGAACCCAAACTGGCTGGCTGAACCACTGCTCAAAATCATCGATTTTTTCCAGCTGAGCAAACGCGCGCTGGGAGGTATCAGCCAACTTGCCTGGCTCAATCCAGTAATCTTTATGCTGGAAAGCATAAGTCGGTAAAGGCACCCTGTGGCGATGCTCATCAGGCCACAGGCTATTCTTATCCACATCAACACCAACCGCCCACAGGCGGCCAAGCACGGTTAAGAAGTAGGCATCGTCACTCACGTCTTCGTCTGGGTGCCTGAGTGATGAAAACACTCGCTGTGCCGGGGCGTTACTGTTTTGCCGAGTCAGGGAGCCAAGGATATTACCCGGCCCTACTTCCAAAAATACTCGGCCGGGCTGTTCCAGCAAAGTATCGATACCCGCAGCAAACAACACGGTATTACGCAGGTGCTCTACCCAGTATTGTGGGCTTGTGGCCTGCTCATCCGTAATCCAGGTGCCCGTTCTATTGGACACAAAAGGCAGTTGTGGCTTGCTCAGGCTAATACCCTTCAGGTAATCGCCAAACGCATCAAGAATCCCATCCAGCATCGATGAGTGAGCGGCAATATTGATGGGCACACGCTTGGCTTCCACATCATCAGCCGCCAAAATTTGTGATAGCTGCTCTAGCCACTGAACCGGGCCAGATACAATGGACAGCATAGGGCTGTTGATACAAGCCAGCTCCAGTTTATTCTCCAACCGCTCATCAGACAGGTAAGGTCGCAGCTCATCCGCAGACAGGGGCACACTCAACATCCCTCCTTCTGGCACGCCATCCATCAGTTTGCCAC
Organism: bacterium SCSIO 12696; assembly: GCA_024397955.1. NCBI lineage: Bacteria > bacterium SCSIO 12696. The sequence continues at coordinate 2,344,443 of CP073744.1, read as the reverse complement.
GAAGTGCCACCAAGCCCAGCGCATCTTCAAAAGAAAGCACACCTGCCACACAGGCTGCAGTGTTTTCGCCCATGCTGTGACCAATTAACGCTTTGGGCTCGACCCCCAAGCTTATCCACAACTGAGCCAGTGCATATTCCACCATAAAGATGGCCGGCAGCTGAATGGACGGTTTTTGCAACTCTATCGCCGCTTGCTGCTGGTCTGCCTCATCAACAAATAACAATGGTTTTAAATCGATACCATTGCGTTGTTTCAGCAACTCAAAGCCTTTATCCAAATGCTCTCGGAATACGGCTTCCGTGTCATACAGGTCTCGCCCCATATTGAGGTACTGAGCACCGCCACCTGGGAACATAAAGACAACCGATTTATCGTCTTCATCGGCGATATGGGTAAATACGCGGCGGGGGTCATTATCCTGCAACAAACGGGATGCTTCAGCCAAACTACCACTCGCAAGCACTCGGCGATGTTCAAAAGGCTTTCTGCCAACGAACAACGTATGGGCTATATCTGCCAAAGAGTCGTTAGCGCCAGTTTGAAAACAGTTAGCCAGTTTTTCACTGGCCCCATCCAGGGCCTTACGGTTGCGAGCAGACATAACCAGCAGTTGGCAATCACGAGCTGGCTCGCTGGCGGGGTCGGGTTCCGGGGCTTGCTCCAGCAACACAAAAGCGTTCGTACCTCCCACCCCCAATGAGTTGACTGCCGCCCGACGCAAACCGTCTTTCTTTGGCCAAGGGCGCAGCTTGTCGTTGACATAAAATGGGCTGCTGTCGAAGTCGATGGTGGGGTTCGGCGCCTCGTAGTTCAGACTCGGCGGTATTTCGCCGTGTTCAATGGCCAACGCCGCTTTGATAATACCGGCAACACCGGCAGCGGTATCCAAGTGGCCGATATTGGTTTTTACCGAGCCAATACCGCAATAGCCATTGCGCTCAGATGATTCACGAAATGCTTGCGTCAAGGCAGATACTTCAATGGGGTCACCTACTGGCGTGCCCGTGCCATGACACTCCACGTAGTCGATATCGTCCGCCGACAGATCCGCCATAGCCAGTGCTTCGTTAATCGCTTCGGCCTGGCCTTCGACGCTGGGAGCCAAATAGCCCACCTTGCCAGAACCATCGTTATTAACCGCAGAAGCAGAAATGACTGCGTGGATGTGATCGCCGTCATCAAGGGCATCTTCCAAGCGGCGCAACACAATGACGCCTGTGCCACTACCAAATATCGTACCTTTGGAGCGGTGATCAAAAGCACGGCAGTGCCCGTCTGGAGAGAGGATTTCCCCTTCTTTGTAGAGGTAGCCCACTCTATGAGGCAGCTCAATGGTCACGCCACCAGCCAATGCCATATCGCACTCGCCACTAATCAAGCTCTGGCAGGCCATATGAGTGGCTACTGATGACGTGGAACAAGCGGTTTGTACGTTGACGCTGGGGCCTTTCAGGTCAAAACTGTAGGAGACTCGGGTAGAAAGAAAGTCTTTGTCATTGCCTGTATGGCGCAACAAGAATAGGCCCACAGAATCCAACAAGTCCTGATTGGTCAGGATATTCTGGGCAAAATAGGCCCCCATGCCACAACCCGCAAAAACCCCTATGGCGCCATCGAAAGCGTTTTGATCACTGCCTGGCATATGCCCAGAGCGCTCCAATGCTTCCCAGGCGCACTCGTAAAACTGACGATGCTGAGGGTCCAAAATACCGGCTTCTTTGGGGCTAAAACCAAAAAATTCCGGATCAAACCCTTTCATGTTGTCTAACGGCGCCCCGGCACGAATGTAATGGGGGTTTTTCAGCTGCGCCGGATTAACGCCGCGTTCCGCCAACTCAGCTTCGTCATAAAACTCTACTGACTCCACGCCATTGCGCAGGTTGTTCCAAAACGCTTCCGGAGTGTTTGCTCCGGGTACACGCAATGCCATACCTACGATGGCGATATCGTAGCCCGCTGTTTCTTCTGTATTAGCCATTTGTATCAATCACTTACTGAGTTACCGCGGAAGCAAGCCGCTGTTGAATCCCTATTTTATTATTATTGTCCTGTGACGTTACCTTTTAGGACTACCTGGCACGACGCCGCCTGCCACCCATCATGGCACGCCGGCGCTGGGCACGATCGGAGCTTTTCTTCATCGACTCCCCGGCCCCATCTGTATTGAGGAAGGCGGTCAGCGACTTGATCGTCGGGCAACGGTACAGATCCGTCAGCGATACAGGCTGATCCAGCTCTGCTTTCAGCTGCGAGTGCACTTTCACAATCAACAGCGAATGGCCACCGAGGTCAAAGAAGTTGTCGTTAATACCCACCTTGTCAAGCTGTAGCGTCTCCTGCCAGACTTTGGCGATGGTTTTTTCAATGCCATCTTCCGGTGCCACATACTCTGCAACCTGAGCCTTCTGCAAAGATTGCGGTGATGGCAGTGCCTTGCGGTCGATCTTGCCATTGGGGGTTTGCGGAAAGGCGTCCAGAATCACCACATCATTGGGCACCATATATTCCGGCAGTTTTTCCCGCAAATGGGATTTCAGCGCTGCCATATCGAAAGCAGGATCCCCCACCATCAAGTAGGCCACCAAGCGTTGGTCTCCGGGACTATCTTCCCGCAGTAGCATTACATTTTCGCGAACGCCAGCGTACTGGCCTATACGCGTCTCGATTTCGCCCAACTCAATGCGATAGCCACGAATTTTCACTTGGTGGTCAACACGGCCAAGGAAATCGATAACACCATCTTCCTGGTAGCGAGCCATATCGCCCGTCCAGTAAATAGTGCCCTGTTCCATAAAGGGGTTGGTGATAAAACGTTCCGACGTCAAATCCGGTCGATTCAAGTAGCCGCGCACCACACCATCGCCACCAATAAACAGATCCCCTGGCACCCCTGGAGGCACCGGGCGGCGATGTTCATCCAGAATATAGATCTGGGTATTGGCAATAGGCCGCCCAATAGCGACAGACTCTGTATCACCAATAACCTGAGTGGTCGACCAAATCGTGGTTTCCGTGGGGCCATACATATTGGTCACGCGGCGTTTAACAATGCCGTTCAGCTCTTGGGCAAGGCTGGTAGGCAATGCTTCACCACCCACCATCATGTAATCGATCTCTCCCAACGCCTGTTTGGCATCGTCATCAAAAGTAAGCATACGTGCCATTGAAGGTGTGCATTGGAAGTGGGTCACTCCATGCCTGCGGATCTGTGCGGCCAGAGACTGATCGGCAGTGGCGTTTTTCGTATCAACAGATGGGTTGGTTAAGTCCCTGACCTGCTTCAACAGCGGCAGACTATCCATCACCACGTTGGTATCCACACCAAAGTCCATCAAGCAGGCAATTTCGTCGATATCCGCCGCTTTACAACGATTAATCATGGCTTCACAGGTAGCCACATCGCCAAACAATCCGCTGGTTTCAAAATAGCGCTCAAAGGCGAATTCCAAAATAGCGTCGGTATCCTCAGCACTGAGGTTTTTGATGTCGATATCTTCCGGATTGCTGTCTGCGCCGCCGGGGCGCTTGAAGGCCGGAAACGCCCAGGCAAAATCCAGCACCAGTTTCATGGCCGAGCTCAGGTAGTCCTTCATGGGTTGACGGACTAACTCGCGAACCTCGTCGGTGTTATCACCCACCAGCGTATGCAGCATTAGGGAGACCTTGCCCGCAGCCGGATCGTGGCCGGCCTTGGCCCGTGCTTCGCGGTAAATGTTGACCTTTTCTGCCAACTCTTCTACTGACTGCCCCAGCAGGTGGGTGAGCACATTAACGCCCAGTTCACCAGCCTGGCGGTAGGACTCCGGATTACCCGCTGTGGTAAACCAAACCGGCAACTCTTTTTGCACCGGGCGTGGCAGAGTCTCAATATCCACCATTTGTCCCATGGGATTTTCGAAAGCCACCTTTTCACCGCGCCAGAGCTTCTTCACGGTTTCGATCTGTTCCATCATCACCTGTTTGTTGTTTTTGTGGTTTTCAGGTTTGATCACAAAATCGTTCGGCTGCCAGCCAGCAGCAAAAGACAGCGCCACTCGCCCGTTGGAGAGGTTATCCACAACCGCCCAGTCTTCAGCGATACGAATAGGGTGGTGCAAGGGCGATACACAGCTGCCAGAGCGAATAGAGATATTTTTGGTAACAGCGGCAATGGCTGCACTGGTTACTGCCGGGTTGGGGTATGGCCCACCAAAAGCACCAAAATGGCGCTCTGGCGTCCAAACCGCATTAAAGCCGTTCTCATCAAAGTATTTGGAACCCTCCATCATCAGGCGGTATTTGGCTTCACCGGGGCCATCATCATTGCCCCACATAAACAGGCCAAAGGACATTGGGCGCCCACTCACCGATGCAGGCACTGAAGACGCATCTGGCATCGATAGCTTCTTATCACGATCCAGGTAGATCACCACTTTCAGGCCGCGGGTGAGCGTCCAGAACAGCTCCAACACCGATATATCGAAAGAGAGGCTGGTGACAGCCAACCAGGCACTGCTGTCATCGTGAGGGATGACTCGATCCATCCCAACAAAGAAATTCACCGCATTGCGGTGTTCCACCATGACGCCTTTGGGCTTACCGGTGGAACCGGAGGTGTAGATGACATAGGCGAGGTTTGAGGAGGCAACCTCAACGGAAGGCTCAATCGCTGGATGCTCGGCTATTTGAGACCAGCTGGAATCGATAGATACGGTTTTCGCTTGATGTGCGGGCAACTGAGGCTCAATGGCCGACTGGGTGAGGATCACCGGCATAGCGGAATCCTCGATCATAAAGCGAATACGATCTGCCGGGAACGCCGGGTCCAGCGGCACATAGGCACCACCGGCCTTCATCACCCCCAGGGTCGCTACCATCAAATCCAAAGAGCGTTCTATATGCACTCCCACCATGGTGTCTGGCCCAACACCCAATGCCATCAAGTGATGAGCAAGCTGATTGGCGCGCTGGTTCAGCTCACTGTAGCTGAGCTTTTTATCTTCAAACACCAACGCAGCGGCCTCTGGCTTGCGCTGCACCTGCTGTTCAAACAATTGGTGGACACAGGCGGTCTTATCATAAGACGCCTCAGTATCATTCCACTCCACCAATACTCGATTTTTCTCTTCCTGTGACAGCAGTTCCAAACTGGCGACAAGCTGTTCAGGATTGGCAGCCATACTGTTAATCAGTGCTGCCAACTGCCCTGCCAATTTGCTGGCCATATCACTGGCAAGCCGGTTTTCGTCATAAATCAGGTGCACCTGCCCAGATGACGTGCAAAGCAACGTCAGCACCCTGCCCTGCTCCAGCACCACATCGGCACCGTCATTACCAACCGAAACACCCACCGGCAACAAACCTGGCAATTTCAATTCAGCAATGGTGCGCAATTCCGGATAACGTACTGCCACCTCATGTAACCAACTTCCCTGAAAGGCAGTTTCAGATATTTCCCGCCCAACGCGCTCAATCAGCTGATGGCAACTGCCATTACTTTCAGCAGTAGCCCGAAGTATTGAATTGGCGCTCAGCAAACCAGAAGCAATCAGTGCATCAGCCCGCAGTTGCTCATTGGAAAAGGCAATATCGACCTGCTCTCGGCCAACCAGACGACCAAGCAACAACACAAAAGCGGCGATAGCGTAATCACGGGCATCACCTGCCCCCAATCCAGCAGGCACATCAACGACCAGGAATTGACTGTTTGCTGTTTGGTGGCTGGAAACCTCAGAGGCATAAGGCGCTGGAGTCGACTCCAGGGATACCAAACGCTTAACCCAAAAGGCTTCTGCTCTGCTGCACTTGGCATTCACACTATCCAAAGCGTCCATGTTTGGTACAGCCAGAACACAGCCCGGCTCAAGCCGGCACTGTTCTGCCACTTGCGCAGGAGACAGCTCTTCTCCACCCACACTACTGAAGCCCGTCAGGCTCAAAGCGCCCTGACTACAAGCAACCTGGATAAACTCATCACTGATAGCCAATACAGTGCCAGCCGCCGAAGTGGCTTCAACATCTACAGCCGTGGCGGAAGCCACCACAAATACCTCGCCGACAATCACCGCTTTAGCACAGTTCAAAGGGTTGAGATAAATGCCAAAATCCAAGGAACGAACTTGCGCTTCTAATACCTGCGCAGAGCGCTGCCAATCCAATACACCGGCCCCAGCGGGGCGCTGGTATTTGCCAAAATAGCTTCTTGTTGAAAGATCTTGCGCAGTGCGCTGAGCAGTGCCAGATACCAAATCGTCCACTAGACCCGGAAAGCTATCCAAAGCAGCCGCAAAACACTTGGTATTGATAGACAGCGACGTCTCATTGGCAGAGATGCCAAATAGTTGTTGCTTGAGCAAATCCCCCTGGTCCACCCCGGGGGCCATCACATGCCAGCTGATCCCGTATTCAGATTCACCATTCATCAACGCCCAGGCGGGGGTATTCAGGCCCGCATATCGAGGCAATGGGCCATCATGGAAGTTTATAGCCAGCTGCTTGGGCAACCCAAGCACGCTCTCAGAGATCATTTCTAGGTGGGTAATGCTAAACAGGTAATCGAACGGCTGCTTCGACAACTCAACTTCATAGTCTGAATCCAGAGGGATAACAGGGATGGATCGGCCATTAGCCCACTCTGCAATGCGTGGAGCTCTTGTGATAACACCCAAAACAGAGTGACCTGATTCAATCAGTAGATCACCGCATTCCAGCAGCAGTGTGTCGCCCCCGATAAGGAAGCAACTGAATGTACCTTCAGCATTCATTTTATTGAGAACCATTAGTTTTAATAAGCAAATTGAAGTCAATCACAAAGGAAGGGGGCATGACATGCAATAACAACACGACACAGGCCACTAATCGATGGATAAGAGGCATAAAAGTGCAAAACCAAGCACCAATTAACTCGTTGTTATTGCTCAGAATTTCTAGAAGTTCGCTTCCAGGCACGCTGACGACTACCCAACAACCTCAAAGACAACGGCACCTTCCATAGCAAAAACAGGGGCGCAGCCAACAAATTCCGCCACACTTTCAGCGAAGCCCCCGTTTGCAAGAGAGCACTACAGGAATAGGCCATTACGCACAACATGCCCACAAAGCCCACCCATATCAATACCCCATGAGAAGCCCATAAACCGACCAGCAACGCACAGCAGGCCAACATCAGCATTAAAGTAAACGGGGGTACCATGAGATCAACCACCGCATCCAAGTATCGCCATTGACCGGTTGCAAAAAAGCGCTTCAGCAGTTGGGGCAAGTACTCCTTAGCCACTTGATGACGCCCTCCTTCCCAACGTTCTCTTTGAGAATACGCCTGGCGTGCCGTCAATGGCATTTCAGAACGAACAACTGCATTGCCTTCATACGCCACCCGATGCCCCGACAGCAATAACTTCAACGTCATCTCTAAGTCTTCCACTATCGAATGAGCTGGCCACCCAAATTGCTGTAACAGCTCTCGGCGAAAAGCCATGCCGTTGCCTTTAATGCCTGCACTTCCTCCCAAAACGTACTGACCACAGGGGCGCACGTGATTTACCCCAGCAAACCCCAGATAAGTGAATGATGCACGCCAATTATCTTCTCCATTGAGAACACCATGAAACCCCTGAACGGCACCAGCTCCCTGAATATTGAGTGCGGAATTCACTTTGGACAAAAATTGCGGATCTACCCGTGTATCCGCATCCACAAAAGCGATGCAATCAAAACCATCCAAAACTGCTTGATGATTTGAAATAGCCCACTGAATAGCCTGCCCCTTACCCGGATTTAAAGTATCAAATCGCTTCCAAACACGCGCACCTCCACTCAACGCCAGACTGGCTGTGGCATCTGTACAGTTGTCAGCAATAACGAATATTTCAAAGGGCCCACTATAGTCAGCCTGTTGAATGGAACGAATGGTGGCAACTATGGAGGACTCTTCATTATGAGCAGGGATCAAAATGGCAATCGACGTAACAGCATCATCAACGGCAGGTACTTTGGGCCTATACCGATTCCACCAGGACGCCGCCACAAGAAGCAATACGTAAACAAAGAGCACAGCCAAGCATGCTCCTACAAGGCAAAAAAACCACCAAACTACTCCACTCAATGTCACCACCTAATACTAATAATTAGTCATATTTCCCTACAGGCCCCACACCAAGCATCACCAAAAGCGGCCGCTTATCCAACACATAGAGTTTGTAGATGAACTTTTTCAACGATCAGCACCACAGAAAGCAGCTCGTTTCCCTCAAAAAAAACCCAACAAAGCAAATCAAATCAACAACTTACAAAAATCAAAATCTCTAAACATTGGTCTCTAGCAGTTCATGCTCCCCAGAAACCGGCTACGCCAAGATAACACCAGCCTACATACACCCTCTGTAGTGGGCTAAAATTGTCTACTGGATCACAGTAAGTTACCACTCAAATTCACCAAAGACTGGTAAACACCCGCCAAGTGTATACAAAAAGGTTATAAACCATGCGACAGCTGCTCCCTAGTTCGTTGTTATCACTTCCCCTTAGCACGCTAACACTAGCACTTTTATGCTTAATACTGGCGTCCTGCTCAACATCGAGCCCAATACAAAAACAAATTCGTACGGCTCCAGCCGTTGCAGAAGTGTACAAGATTGGTGTCGGGGATCAGTTGCAGATTAATGTATGGCGCAATGAAGAGCTCTCCGGAACGGTACCTGTTAGGCCCGACGGTATGATATCTACACCATTGGCTGGAGACGTTGCTGCCGCAGGCTTAACTACTGAGCAGCTTGCTGACAATATTACTGACATATTGGCAACATACCTTAAAACACCAAAGGTAACGGTTATTGTCAGCAACCCTGGCAGCACTGATTTTCAACGGCGTGTTCGTATTACAGGTGCAGTCAACTCGCCGCAATCTATCGCCTTTAGGGATGGTATGACTGTCCTAGATCTGGTATTGCTGGCCGAAGGCCCTAACGACTATGCGGCGCTCAGCAGAGCAAAACTTTATCGCCGCACAGGAAATGGGGTCGAGGTTTACGACATAAACCTTGACGACTTGCTAAACAGAGGCAAGCTTGACGCGAACTACCCTCTACAACCCTCAGACCAAATAACAGTACCAGAGCGACGCTTTTGAAGTAGGCATAGCATCATGAACTTAGACTTTATTCGGCAAATCGTACTCTCTACTCTGGAGGAGCTAAAAGCTAACATTAAGCTGTGCTTGGCACTGTCTGTTGTCGTTATGGGTGTGTGCCTACTGCTAGCCGCCAAATGGCCCAATACCTATAAAACTAGTGCGCTAATCCAGGCTGACCGGAAAAGCGTAACAACCGACTTATTGCGTGGCCGGGCAGCCATACAAGAAATCGCCCCTGTAAATATTGCAGAAGACATTATACGTTCCCGCCTTATATTAACTGGAGCAGCCAAGGAGCTCGGCACTATCGATGAAAAAAGCTCTCAGTACGACATTGACGAAGCTATCAATGGGCTGTCTGCCTCCTTTGAAACTGAGCCACTCAACAATAACCTCTTAAGAATTAGCCTAAAGAGCCAAGACCCTCAACGCTCATATTCTTCACTGAATACGTTGATTGATTCTTTTATCAATAGCGCCTCTCAGCAAAAACAAAATGAAAGTCTTGATGCCTATAATTTCATTAATAGTGAAGCTCAAAAGTATAAAGCCGAGCTAGAAATGGCAGAAAAAAAGCTATCCGACTTTAAAAAACAAAATATGGATGGCACAGAATCAGGCGTCAGCGACAGCATCAATGAATTGCGTGCTGACCTAGACACACTTGTCATCGATATTGATGAAACCAAAACTAAAATTCGCTCCATTAAAGGAAAGTTGAATAACGAAAGGGAATATCAAAAAGCAAAAGTAAAGCTTGCTGCTCTGGCTGAGCAACGAACTGAAATGCAGCGAGACCTGGATGAGCTCTTGCTGATTGGCACCGAAAAACATCCAGATATCATCTTACTCCGCAGTCAACTGGCCACACTAGATGAACAAATCACTCAACTGCAAAAAACAGTTCCAGGCAGTTTTAACAGTGGCAACGCCAGCGAAGAAGTGGCTTTATTTGAAGTACTCAGGCGACAGCAGGCCGAAGCCGAAGTCAACCTCCAGGGTATGCAGCAGCGACAGCGATCACTGAAAACCTTACTGACTAACGAACAACGGCGGGCAGAAAGAATCGCCTCCAATCAAGCTGAACTCGCTGAGCTGACTCGAGATTATGACACTACTAAGCAAATCTATGAGGAAATGCTGGAAAGACGGCAAAACGCCGATTTGTCTGCCTCAATCAGTCGCGAAGGCAAAGGCATGACTTACCGACTGCGCGAGAGCCCTGTACTACCTTTGCGACCATCTGGGCTACAAGCTCGCCATTTCATTTTTATTGGCCCTTTACTGGCAATACTGGCTCCAATAGGCCTAATGCTTGTTTACGTTTACCTGGATCCAAGAATCAGAAATGGTGAGGCACTTAGCACTCAACTTCCAGAAGGCATTGAGCTGCTTGGCAGCATTCCTGCCTTTCAAGCACAAAGCAGCGAAACGAGTTGGCTCCGGGTCAATACACCCATCATTATTATTGCAGCCGTCGCCATGCTGGCTTACGGTTATACTTCATTTCTTCTTATCATGGATTGAACCTTATGGCTGACTCATCAAGCAGGATCACTAACGCAAAGCCATCGGTTATTCGCTTAGCCGACTCAGATACACGCTCGAAAATCAACCAGATTAATCAATATGTTGAGCGAAGCTTAACGTTTACACTCGACGAAGAAGAGCAAAAAAAACTTTGGCTGCCCGATACATGCCAACAAAAAGAGATTATTTATCCAGGCATGAAACAAAGTGACATCTTGTCCGCATATCGCGGCATTCGCACCAAGATTGTAAAAAAATCTCAAGGCTCTGGAGCTGTAATTGCTGTGACGTCGGTAGGACAAGCTACGGATCATAACACTATGATCCCTTTTAATATTGCCACCTGCTTTGCCTTGGATGAGAGTAAAACTGCACTTTTTATAGACTGCAACCCAAATGCAGAAGAGACAGACGCACTATCCATTCGTGATATGCAATTTGGCCTTACAGATTATCTAACTAGCTCCAGTGTATCCTTATCAGATATTACCTATCCTTCCGGCATAAATCGTCTAAAACTGATACCCACAGGAAACACCACAGAAAGTGCCGCAGAGCATTACAACCACCCTAAAATGGAAGTAATCATCAGTAGCATAAAGTGCTCTATGCCCAATGCCTTTGTTATTATGAATACTCCTCCAGTAAGACATTACCCAGAGACAGCTATACTGGCAGAGAAGGTCGACATGGTTGTTTTAGTTGTGCCAGCCAAGAAAATAACGCAAAAAGATCTTCAGGAAGCAATACAAATCATTGGAGAGGAAAAAGTGGCCGGGGTGGTTTTTAACAGCTGATTATTACCAAAGAGAGCCCCCCAAGAGACATGACAATACAGAGAGCTCATCGTGAAGAAAAATCAAATAACCCTAATATTGCTCCCAAGCATACTGTTAGCAACCGGCACTTCTGCAAATCAGCTTAATATTGAACTGGGACTCGAAACAGCCTACACGGACAATGCAAACTTTAGCTTTTCAAATACACTTTCTGAGCGGCAAGACCGCCTGACAGTGAGGGCTACTGGGGAGTATAAAAATACTTGGCTGAGCAGCGATATTGACTACCGGATAAGTCAGCTACTTTTTGATAAAGACTCTCAAGATAATCGCATTGAACTAGATGGCACCGCAAATTTATTACTCGGTGCCGAAGACGGGCGCTTCAATGTCGCCATCAACAATTCTAAGCGTCAAGTGTTGGGAAATGCCAGCGAAACACCAAGTGCAGATAACCAACAAACTCGCGATGTTACTTCGATCCTCCCACGGTTCAACATCATACAAAATCAAGCAGACCAGTTCTCTATCGCTGGAATATACAGTGCTGTTAATTTTGATCAAAACCAATCGACACAAGATTCGTTTGACAGCACCAGCACCGGTGTTGAGTTACTGTACTCGAGAAACATCAGTCGTGTTGACACTATTAGTGCCGTAATACAGCAACTGGAAGTTGAATATGATGACATCTCGGTGGAATACGATTACCAAAGTGCTTTACTTCGCTATTCAACAAATTTAAGACAACTGGATTACTCCATCGCCATTGGCTATAACTCTGTCGACCCTTCTATTGGATCAAAAGATAATGCCATTCAGTGGGAACTGTCAGCAGCTTTCGATAATGGCGTTCATCAGGTCACTTTTTTAAGCGAGTCGTACCTAACTGACCCATCTCGTGGCAATCAAAACTCAATCCTGCAGGACGGACTGGACCAAGTTGCACTGGGCAATGGCTTTTCGGCTATCGTAGATCAGTACAATCGAATTGCACACACTTTCTCCTACCGCACCTCCAGCCTCTGCAAACTATGCAGTTTATCTTTTACAGTCAGCGCATCGGAAGAGAAGTACAATATTCAGATACAGGAAGACAACGATGAGCTTTTTATCATACTAGGTGGCACATATCGGTTGAGCCGTTCTTCTGAAGTAGGACTTACTTTATCCCGCCAAGAGGCAACGTATGAACCCGGAAGCACACTATCGAGTTTTGATGCAGACATCGTGTCACTGCACTACAGTAAAGAGCTGAATAAAAACCTGGATATTTCATTTCTAGTCAGCCAAAACGAACGCACGGGATCTACTCTTCAAGACAGCTTTGATGAAAAACGAGCTGTATTAGGAATTACCTACCGAATTAACTAACACTTATCATTTTTTTGATGGCGGCCTTCCAGTCGGCCGCCTTTATACCTAATTCAGTTGCTTTTTGAGTACTCATCACAGAATATTGCGGACGTTCAGCAGGCGTCGGGTAATTTTTACTAGGCAGTGGCAATAATGTTGCAACACTTTTGGAAGACTTTGAGGCATGTAATTCAAATATAGATTTAGCAAACTCAAACCAGCTAGTTTGCTCAGCCCCACAATAGTGATACACCCCCCAGCCATCAAAATTTTCATCTACCGAAAGCTCAGAAAACTTTAACAGCGCTAAAGCCAAGTCACCCGCATAAGTGGGACAACCGTACTGATCATCAACCACTGAAACCTGGTCTCTTTCTAAAGCCAGCCGGCTCATAGTCTTAAAGAAATTACTTCCGTATTCGCTAAAAACCCATGACGTTCGAACAACAATATATCGCTCCATTCTCTGAGCGATCAACTGCTCACCCAATAACTTTGAACTCCCGTACACGTTGATCGGATTGACTGTATCTATTTCTGTGTAAGGTCGCTCCGATTTACCATCAAAAACATAATCAGTAGATACATGCACAAGAGCAGCCCCAACACCTTCGCAGGCACGGGCAAGGTTTTCAGCGCCAGTCGCATTTACTGAAAAGGCCTGCTCTTTTTGCTCTTCCGCTTTATCAACAGCTGTGTAAGCTGCCGCATTTACGACAACAGCAGGGCGCTCTAGAGAAATTACATCTTCCACTGATTTTAAATTTGTGACGTCTAATTCTTTCGAGTTATAGGAAGAGAACTCTATTGATCGACTGATCAACAAATCACACAAACAACGGCCAAGCTGGCCACCAGCACCAACTATTAAAACCGTCAAGGAAATAACTCCTTTAGGGTTTTCCCCAAACGGTCTTTTTCAGAAAGAACAGGCTGCTCAACAGGCCAATCAATTGCCACCTCCTTATCATCCCAAGCTAGGCAGCATTCATCATCGGGATCATAATAATCTGTACATTTATACTCAAAATCAGCGCTTTCTGACAGCACCACAAAGCCATGAGCCATACCTGGTGGAACCCAAAGCTGCTTTTTATTTTCTTCAGTTAACGTAACACCAACCCAGTGGCCAAAAGTCGATGAACCTCGTCGAACATCTACGGCCACATCAAAAACTTCGCCCTTAACCACACGCACCAGCTTTCCTTGTGGCCGTTCCTTTTGGTAGTGCAGCCCTCTCAACACCCCTTTCGCAGAACGAGAGTGATTATCTTGAACAAAATCAAAATTGACATTCAGCGCTTTTTTATACCTCTCCGCCTGAAAGGTTTCTAAAAAAAAGCCGCGATCATCCCCAAAAACTTTGGGCTCAATAATCAACACACCGTCGACTGATGTCGCCGTCACAATCACATTAATACCCTTCTGCTACTCGCCTTAGATAAGCGCCATAACCAGTTTTCCCAAGAACTTCTGCCTGCTTCATCAAGGATGATTCATCGATCCACTGGTTGCGAAAAGCAATTTCTTCTAGGCAACCGATTTTGAAGCCTTGGCGATGTTCCACGGTCTGAATAAACTTGCCAGCATCTAATAGTGAATCATGAGTTCCTGTATCTAACCAAGCAAACCCCCTCCCAAGTACAGCCACGTTTAAATCTCCCCGCTGTAAGTAGGCGTTATTTACATCCGTAATTTCAAGCTCTCCGCGGGAAGAAGGCTTAATTGAGCGAGCAATATCAACCACATCATTATCGTAAAAATACAAACCTGTTACTGCATAATTTGATTTAGGCTGAACTGGTTTTTCTTCAATACTTAAAGCCATTCCTTTTGAATCAAATTCAACCACACCAAAACGCTCAGGGTCGGTTACATGATAGCCAAAAATAGTAGCTCCTCTGGTTCTATTGGCAGCCGCAACCAATTTATCACTGAAGTGCTGACCAAAAAATATGTTATCTCCCAGAACTAAAGCAACATTATTTTCACCGATAAATTTACTCCCTATAAGAAATGCTTGAGCAAGACCATCAGGTGATGGTTGAACTTCGTATCTGAGCTCAATACCATATTTTGAGCCATCTCCAAGAACTCTCCGAAAGCTTTCCAAATCATCAGGCGTCGTAATGATCAACACATCACGGATCCCCGCCAGCATTAATACTGACAGGGGATAATAAATCATCGGTTTATCGTAAACTGGCATTAATTGCTTAGACGCACCTAGCGTTAACGGATGCAACCGGGTTCCAGACCCTCCAGCCAAAATAATTCCTTTATACTTATTCATATTCATTTCAAGAACATCCAGTAATCACAAATACGCAAAAGACATCAGTTACCACTATCAACACCGATTCGCTCTAACCGGTAGCTGCCATTCAAGACTCGCTGCCACCAATTACGATTTTCTAAGTACCATAACACTGTTTTTCGAATGCCTGATTCAAAGCTCTCTTCCGGCCTCCAGCCCAGCTCTTGATCGATCTTTGAAGCATCAATTGCATAGCGCACATCATGCCCTGGCCGGTCAGTAACATAGGTGATCAAATCGCTGTACCTATCAACACCTTGAGGTTTTTCAGGAGCCAACTCCTCCAAAAGAGTACAAATGGCTTCCACTACTTCAATATTTTTTTTCTCATTGTGACCACCGATATTGTAGGTTTCGGCAATACGTCCCTCTGTGGCAACTTTTGTTAAAGCTCTCGCGTGATCTTCCACGTACAACCAGTCCCTCACCTGCTGTCCGTCACCATAAACCGGCAAATGCTTTCCGGACAAAGCATTTAAAATCATGTGAGGGATCAGCTTTTCGGGGAAGTGGTATGGGCCGTAATTATTTGAACAGTTGGTTATCACTATGGGTAAGTTGTAAGTTCTTCCCCATGCCCTCACCAAATGATCTGAGCCAGCCTTACTAGCAGAATAAGGGGAGCTGGGGTCATATTTGGTTTGTTCAGTAAACAGCTCGTTATTTAGTGAAAGGTCCCCATACACTTCATCGGTAGATATATGATGAAAACGAAACTTTTTCTGCCGTTCCTCCGACAACCCGGCCCAATACTCTCTTGCCACTTCCAGCAAAGAGAATGTGCCCACCAAGTTGGTTTGAATAAATGCAGCCGGGCCATCAATAGAGCGGTCTACGTGCGACTCTGCAGCCAAGTGCATTACTACATCCGGCGTATGCTGAAAAAAAACTCTTTTTAACTGTTCTGTATTACAAATATCCACACGCTCAAAAACATAGCGCTCTGAGTGAAGGTTTTCAGGAATCGAATCAAGATTCCCAGCGTAGGTGAGGCAATCTACATTGATAACACTATGGTCAGTGTCTGAGAGCAAATGCCTAACAACGGCGCTACCAATAAAGCCAGCTCCCCCTGTAACCAATATTTTCATCTTATTATTTTCCACTGCTATGATGTTTCTACATTAACATAACTCTCCTTCCGTTTTGCTCACACACAGAAGCAAATACAAACCATCCAGATATAAAAAAAGCCCCGCATCTCTCAATGCGGGGCTTTTTATCGAAGCGATGCTTCAGGTGTTAACTAAACAATCGATCACTCAATAATCTTAGCAACAACACCAGCACCTACAGTACGACCACCCTCGCGGATAGCGAAGCGCAGGCCGTCTTCCATAGCGATCGGAGCGATCAGGGTAACGGTCATTTGAACGTTGTCGCCAGGCATTACCATTTCGGTGCCAGCGGGCAGTTCAACGTTACCAGTCACGTCAGTAGTACGGAAGTAGAACTGAGGGCGGTAGCCTTTGAAGAACGGAGTGTGACGGCCGCCTTCGTCTTTGGACAGTACGTAAACTTCCGCTTCGAACTTGGTGTGCGGGTTTACGGAGCCAGGTACGGCCAGAACTTGTCCGCGCTCAACTTCGTCGCGCTTGGTACCACGCAGCAGAACACCAACGTTTTCACCAGCGCGGCCTTCGTCCAGCAGCTTGCGGAACATTTCAACACCGGTACAGGTGGTTTTGGTAGTCTCTTTGATACCAACGATTTCGATTTCGTCACCAACGGTAACGATACCGCGCTCAACACGACCAGTTACAACAGTACCACGGCCAGAGATGGAGAATACGTCTTCCACAGGCATCAGGAACGGTTGGTCAATGGCGCGCTCGGGCTCAGGGATGTAGCTGTCCAGAGCTTCAACCAGCTTCTTAACGGCAGTGGTGCCCAGCTCGTTGTCGTCTTTGCCTTCCAGAGCCATCAGAGCAGAACCAGCGATGATTGGAGTGTCGTCGCCTGGGAACTCGTAAGTATCCAGCAGCTCGCGCAGTTCCATTTCAACCAGTTCCAGCATCTCGGCGTATTCTTCAGAGTCAACACCGCCACAGTCTTCAGCCAGCAGGTCAGCTTTGTTCAGGAATACAACGATGTAAGGTACACCTACCTGGCGAGACAGCAGGATGTGCTCGCGAGTTTGAGGCATAGGGCCGTCAGTGGCGCCACAAACCAGAATAGCGCCGTCCATCTGGGCAGCACCGGTGATCATGTTTTTCACGTAGTCGGCGTGCCCTGGGCAGTCAACGTGCGCGTAGTGACGATCGTTGGAATCGTACTCAACGTGAGAAGTAGCGATGGTAATACCGCGCTCACGCTCTTCCGGTGCGTTGTCGATTTCACCGAAGTCTTTCATTTCACCGCCGAATACTTCAGCACAAACGCGAGTCAGGGCTGCGGTCAGGGTGGTTTTACCGTGGTCAACGTGACCGATGGTGCCCACGTTTACGTGGGGCTTGTTCCGTTCGAACTTCTCTTTAGCCACTGTAATATCCTCTTAGCTTCAGATTTTTAGGATTGAAAAAAACAGCCTCACAAGCGTTTACCCCAACCAGCTAGCGCTGGGTGCGGGCAATCACTTCTTCAGCGATATTGTTTGGAGCTTCGGCGTACTTCTCAAACTCCATGGTAAAGGTCGCACGACCCTGAGTTGCAGAGCGCAGATCGGTCGCGTAACCGAACATCTCCGCCAGAGGCACCTCGGCATTTACTACTTTGCCCATAGTGCCATCGTCCATACCCAGGATCAGACCACGACGACGGTTGAGGTCACCCACAACATCGCCCATGTTCTCTTCCGGAGTAACGACTTCCACTTTCATCATTGGCTCCATCAGCACAGCACCACCATCCTGGGCCAGCTTCTTGGTTGCCATTGATGCAGCGATCTTAAAGGCCATTTCGTTGGAGTCAACATCGTGGAAAGACCCATCGTACAGAGTGGCTTTCAGGCCCAGCAGGGGGTAACCCGCCAGCACGCCATTCTTCATCTGTTCGCTGATGCCTTTCTCCACCGCCGGAATGTATTCCCGCGGTACCACACCGCCAACAATTTCGTTGACGAACTCCAGCTCTTCGGCACCTTCGGTGCCAGGCTCAAATTTCACCCACACGTGACCGTATTGGCCTCGACCGCCGGATTGACGCACAAACTTGCCTTCAATCTCGCAGGTGTTTTTAATCATTTCCCGGTAGGCCACTTGCGGCTTACCAATATTGGCTTCGACGCTGAATTCCCGACGCATGCGATCCACCAGGATATCCAGGTGCAATTCGCCCATACCGGAAATAATGGTCTGGCCGGTTTCCTCGTCGGTTTTGACGCGGAACGACGGGTCTTCCTGAGCCAGTTTGCCCAGGGCAACACCCATTTTTTCCTGGTCTGCCTTGGAGCGCGGCTCTACCGCTACCGAGATCACCGGCTCTGGGAACTCCATACGTTCCAGAGTGATGACCGACTCCGAAGCGCACAACGTATCACCAGTGGTGACGTCCTTCAGGCCAATACCAGCGGCAATATCCCCCGCCAGTACTTCTTTAATTTCTTCGCGGTTGTTGGAGTGCATTTGCACCATACGGCCAACGCGCTCTTTCTTGCCCTTCACCGGGTTATAAACCATATCCCCGGATTTCAAGGTGCCGGAGTACACCCGGAAGAAGGTCAGCGTGCCCACAAAGGGGTCGGTGGCGATTTTAAACGCCAGCGCCGCAAAGGGCGCACCGTCGTCGGCTTCACGGGTAGCGACAGTTTCCGCTTTATCGTCCAACACGCCTTCAATGGCTTTTACTTCTTCCGGCGACGGCAAGTACTCAATTACCGCATCCAGAACCGCCTGCACGCCTTTGTTCTTAAAAGCAGAACCACCCAACACTGGCACAATCTCATTGGCCAGAGTGCGCTGGCGAATACCGGCTTTAATCTCTTCCTCTGTCAGGGTTTCCCCTTCTAGATACTTATCCATCAGCTCATCGCTGGCTTCTGCGGCGGATTCCACCAGGAATTCGCGCATTTCCTCGCACTGATCCACGAGGTCAGCGGGCACATCGGCGTAGTCGAAAGTCATACCCATGTCACTTTCGTTCCACAGGATGGCCTTCATCTTGACCAGGTCGACTACACCTTTAAATTCGTCTTCCGCACCAATGGTCATTTGCAACGGCACGGGGGTGGCCCCCAAACGCTCTTTGAGCTGGTCGACCACCATCATAAAATCGGCACCGGCGCGATCCATCTTGTTGACGAACACCATACGCGGGACTTCGTACTTGTTGGCCTGGCGCCATACGGTTTCCGTCTGCGGCTGCACGCCGGAGGAACCGCAAAGTACAACCACCGCACCATCGAGAACCCGCAGAGAACGCTCCACCTCAATGGTGAAATCCACGTGCCCCGGCGTATCAATAATATTGATGCGGTGCTGGTCAAACTGCTGCTGCATGCCAGCCCAGAAGCAAGTTGTTGCAGCCGAGGTAATGGTGATTCCCCGCTCCTGCTCCTGCTCCATCCAGTCCATGGTAGCGGCACCGTCGTGCACTTCACCGATCTTGTGAGACAAGCCGGTGTAGAACAACACGCGCTCAGTCGTCGTGGTTTTGCCCGCATCCACGTGCGCGCAAATACCGATATTGCGATAACGACTGATTGGAGTTTGACGAGCCACTATTTTTCTCTATTTCTGTGGATTCTTAAGTCACAAAAAGGCAGCTAAATAGCCACCTTTTTGTGAAAAGCCCAAAACCTGTTCGATAACAGTCGTCAGAACCGGAAGTGGGAGAAGGCCTTGTTGGCCTCGGCCATACGGTGAACGTCTTCACGCTTCTTCACCGCGGCGCCCTTGTTCTGGGAGGCGTCTACAATTTCGCCAGCCAGACGTTGGGCCATGGATTTTTCGCTGCGGTTGCGCGCGTAGTCCACCAGCCAACGCATGGCCAGTGCAGTACGACGGGCAGGACGCACTTCTACGGGAACCTGGTAGGTAGCACCACCCACACGGCGAGATTTAACCTCTACCGATGGAGCGATGTTTTCCAGCGCCTCTTCAAACACCTCGATGGGGTCTTTCTTAGCACGGTTTTCCACGGTGTCCAGCGCGCCGTATACGATGCGCTCAGCCAGGGATTTCTTGCCGCTGACCATTACGTGGTTCATAAATTTCGCCAGGGTTACGTTGCCGAATTTAGGATCCGGCAGAATTTCGCGTTTGGCGACAACTCTTCTTCTTGGCATGTCTTTGCTCTCTTCAGGTTAGTCCGGGCACATATGCCTGACCCGGCCTTACTAGTTATTCGTACGCGAGGTACGCATTAAATAGCTATCTGTCGTCAAGTCATTAAGACTTAGGACGCTTGGCTCCGTACTTGGAACGGCCGCGACGACGTCCTTCAACACCGGAGGTGTCCAGGGCGCCACGAACGGTGTGATAGCGAACACCCGGCAAGTCTTTAACACGACCACCGCGAATCAATACCACGCTGTGCTCCTGCAGGTTGTGGCCTTCACCGCCAATGTACGAAGTTACTTCGAAACCATTGGTCAGACGAACACGGCAAACCTTACGCAGTGCAGAGTTTGGTTTTTTCGGGGTAGTGGTGTAGACGCGAGTGCACACACCGCGGCGCTGCGGGCAGGCCTGCAGGGCCGGTACGTCGCTCTTGGCTACTTTGCGTTTTCTCGGCTTACGAACCAACTGGTTGATCGTTGCCATTAAATAAACTCCAAAACCTTAAATATTGTCTATTTAACAATAGACTGTTCTTAAAAACCCAACACAAATAACCCCTGACCCCACAATATCTTTGGGGGGGCTACAGGCGGGAGCGGCATTCTAATGACACCGCTACCGGACGTCAAGCGAATCGGAAGGCACTTTCAAGTGTAGAGTGTTGGCCCTTGCGGGATCGCCGACAGCAGGGATGCTGTCGACGAGCATACAGGGATGTACTTGCTGCGTATCCCGCGAGGGTTAACGCTCTACACTACACTCCAAACCCAATGGATTCCCGCCTTCGCGGGAATGACGATGGGCTCCGAATCACTCTTCGCCGCTGGAACTCAGTGCTTCGCTCAGCGCTGCTTCCACATCGCTGGCGGTTACGGCCAGACCTTCGGCCTGCTCCGCTTCGCGCTCGGCGCGACGCTGTTTGTGGTGCGCCAGACCGGTACCAGCCGGTATCAGACGACCCACAACCACGTTCTCTTTCAGGCCACGCAGACCATCTTGCTTGCCGGTTACGGCAGCTTCGGTCAGTACACGGGTGGTCTCCTGGAAGGAGGCCGCAGAGATAAACGATTCGGTGGCCAGCGACGCTTTGGTGATACCCAGCAACAGGCGCTCGAACTTGGCGGGAATCTTGCCGTCCAGCTCCAGCTGCTCGTTCACTTCCATCACCCGGTTGAACTCCACCTGCTCGCCTTTCACGAACGGGGAATCGCCCATATCGGTGATTTCCACCTTGCGCAGCATCTGGCGAACAATCACCTCAATGTGCTTGTCGTTAATGCCCACACCTTGCAGGCGGTAAACGTCTTGCACCTCGTTGGCGATGTACTTGGCCAGCGCGTCCACACCCAGCAGGCGCAGAATATCGTGGGGGTTATCCGGACCTTCAGGGATCACCTCACCCTTCTCCACGTGCTCACCTTCGAACACGCCCAGCTGACGCCACTTGGGAATCAGTGCTTCGTAGTGGGTGCTGCCATCGGGCAACGGCTGACCGTCTTTAGGTGTGATAACCAGACGATTTTTGCCTTTGGTCTCTTTACCGAAGCTCACGGTACCGGAGATTTCCGCCAGAATGGCAGGGTCTTTCGGCTTACGGGCTTCGAACAGGTCGGCCACGCGGGGCAGACCACCTGTGATGTCCTTGGTACCGCCGCTTTCTTGCGGGATACGGGCAATCACCTCACCAACGCCGATCTGGCCACCGTCGGTGGACATCACAATCGCCTTGGCAGGTAGCGCGTAGTGCGCCGGAACCGTAGAGTTCGGGAAGCACAACTCTTTACCTTTATCATCCAGCAGAGTCACCAGAGGCTTCAGGTCTTTACCAGCCGCCGGGCGTTCGTTGGGGTCCAGCACTTCGGTACTGGTCAAGCCAGTCATATCGTCAGTAGTGCGACGAACAGACAGACCATCTTCCATACCGGAGAACTGCACCTTACCGGATACTTCCGAGATAATCGGGTGAGTGTGCGGATCCCAGTTGGCCACCACGTCACCAGCGGCAACAGAGGCACCTTCTTTCACCTTGATCACAGCACCGTAAGGCAGCTTGTAACGCTCGCGCTCGCGACCGTTTTTGTCAGCCAACGCCAGCTCGCCGGAGCGGGACACAGAAACCAGCTCGCCGGTTTCGCGCTCAACCACCTTGGCGTTCACCAGGCGAACTACACCTTCCTGCTTCACCTGGATGCTGTCCACTGCCGAAGCACGGGACGCCGCACCACCGATGTGGAAGGTACGCATGGTCAGCTGAGTACCGGGCTCACCGATGGACTGGGCGGCGATAACGCCCACCGCTTCACCGGAGTTGACCTTGTGGCCACGGGCCAGGTCGCGACCGTAACACTCGGCACAGATGCCGTAGCGGGTGTCACAGGTGATCGGTGAGCGAACCAGAACCTCATCGATGCCCAGGGCTTCGATGCGTTCAACCCACTTCTCGTCGATGATAGTGCCCGCAGGCAGAGCGATTTCGTCGCTGCCGGGCTTGAGCACGTCCTGCGCCACAACACGGCCCAGAATACGATCACCCAGAGATTCGATAATGTCGCCGCCTTCAATTACCGGCGTCATCAACAGACCTTTGTTGGTGCCACAGTCGTCTTCCACCACAACCACGTCCTGAGCCACATCCACCAAACGGCGGGTCAGGTAACCGGAGTTGGCGGTTTTCAGGGCGGTATCCGCCAGACCTTTACGGGCACCGTGGGTGGAGATGAAGTACTGAAGTACGTTCAAACCTTCACGGAAGTTGGCGGTAATGGGCGTCTCGATAATGGAGCCGTCCGGACGGGCCATCAGGCCACGCATACCCGCCAGCTGACGAATCTGTGCGGGTGAACCCCGGGCGCCAGAGTCGGCCATCATAAATACAGAGTTGAAGGAATCTTGATCTTCGTCGTCGCCGTCGCGATTGGTGACGGTTTCGGAAGAAATACCTTCCATCATCGCCTTGGCCACCAGGTCGTTGGCGCGAGACCAGATATCCACCACCTTGTTGTACTTCTCGCCCTGGGTTACCAGGCCGGAAGCAAACTGGGCTTCGATTTCTTTCACTTCGTCTTCCGCACGGCCGATGATTTCCGCCTTGGCGTCGGGAATCATAAAGTCGTTCACGCCGATAGAGGCGCCGGACTTGGTGGAGAAATCAAAACCGGTGTACATCAGCTGGTCGGCGAAGATAACCGTATCTTTCAAGCCAACCTGGCGGTAGCACTCGTTGATGATGCTGGAGATGGCTTTCTTCACCATCGCCTTGTTCACCAACTCAAACGGCAGGCCTTGGGGCACGATGTCCCACAACAGGGCACGGCCCACGGTGGTGTCCGCCACAAAGCTGCGCTCCTGGCGCTCGCCGTCTTCGTCGAAGGTGACTTCGTCGATACGTACTTTTACGCGAGCTTGCAGGTCAGCTTGCTTGCTGTAGAAAGCGCGGGACACTTCTTTCACGTCGGTGAACAGGGTGCCTTCGCCCTTGGCATTGATGCGCTCGCGAGTCATGTAGTACAGGCCCAGAACCACGTCCTGAGACGGTACGATAATGGGCTCACCGTTGGCGGGCGACAGGATGTTGTTGGTAGACATCATCAGCGCGCGGGCTTCCAGCTGGGCTTCCAGGGTCAGCGGTACGTGTACCGCCATCTGGTCACCGTCGAAGTCGGCGTTATAGGCGGCACACACCAGCGGGTGCAGCTGAATGGCTTTACCTTCAATCAGCACTGGCTCAAACGCCTGGATACCCAAACGGTGCAGGGTCGGTGCACGGTTCAGCAGTACCGGGTGTTCGCGGATTACTTCGTCCAAGATGTCCCAAACAACGGGCTCTTCACGCTCCACCATTTTCTTGGAGGCTTTGATGGTGGTGGCCAGGCCACGACCTTCCAGCTTGGCAAAGATAAACGGCTTGAACAGTTCCAGAGCCATGCGCTTGGGCAGGCCGCACTGGTGCAGGCGCAGGGTGGGGCCAACCACGATCACGGAACGGCCGGAGTAGTCCACGCGCTTACCCAGCAGGTTCTGACGGAAGCGACCCTGCTTACCTTTGATCATATCGGCCAGAGATTTCAGCGGGCGTTTGTTGGAGCCGGTGATGGCACGGCCGCGACGGCCGTTATCCAGCAGTGCGTCTACAGATTCCTGCAGCATACGCTTTTCGTTGCGCACGATAATGTCTGGGGCATTCAGCTCCAACAGGCGCTTCAAACGGTTGTTACGGTTGATCACGCGGCGGTACAAGTCATTCAGGTCAGACGTGGCAAAACGGCCACCGTCCAGCGGTACCAGCGGACGCAGATCCGGCGGCAGAACCGGCAGTGCTTCCATCACCATCCACTCCGGGTTGTTGCCGGAGTTGTAGAAGGCTTCCAGCAGCTTGAGGCGCTTGGAGTACTTCTTAATCTTGGTTTCGGAGTTGGTGGCGGGAATCGCTTCACGCAGCTCGGCAATATCGTCTTCCAGGCTGATGTCTTTCATCAGCTGCTGGATAGCCTCGGCACCCATCAGAGCGGTGAACTCGTCGCCAAACTCTTCCAGAGCTTCGAAGTATTGCTCGTCGTTGAGCAGCTGACCGCGCTCCAGAGTGGTCATACCCGGATCGACCACAACATAGGATTCAAAGTACAGCACCCGCTCGATTTCGCGCAGGGTCATATCCAGCAGCAGGCCGATACGAGACGGCAGGGATTTCAGGAACCAGATGTGGGCAACCGGGCAAGCCAGTTCAATGTGGCCCATGCGGTCACGACGCACTTTGGCAAGGGTAACTTCAACGCCACACTTCTCACACACGATACCGCGGTGCTTCATGCGCTTGTACTTGCCGCACAGGCACTCGTAGTCCTTAACCGGGCCAAAAATCTTGGCGCAGAACAGGCCTTCGCGCTCCGGCTTAAAGGTGCGGTAGTTAATGGTTTCCGGCTTTTTGACTTCGCCAAACGACCAGGAGCGAATCATGTCCGGTGACGCCAGGCCGATACGGATTGCGTCGAATTCGCCAGTTTGGTCCTGAGACTTCAAAAGATTCAGTAAGTCTTTCAAGGTCTTTCCTCCAGTGGGTAGTCTAGTTGCCCCGCTACGTTAAGTAGCGGGGGCTATATTCTTAAGCGTGAACAAGCCTGGGCTTATTCGCTCTCCAGCTCGATGTTGATGCCCAAGCTGCGGATTTCTTTAACCAGTACGTTAAAGGATTCCGGCATGCCCGGCTCCATGCGGTGGTCACCGTCCACGATGTTTTTGTACATCTTGGTACGACCATTCACGTCATCGGACTTCACAGTCAGCATCTCTTGCAGGGTGTAAGCGGCACCGTATGCTTCCAGTGCCCACACCTCCATCTCACCGAAGCGCTGGCCACCAAACTGCGCCTTACCACCCAGCGGCTGCTGGGTAACCAAGCTGTAAGAACCGGTGGAACGGGCGTGCATCTTGTCGTCCACCAGGTGGTTCAGCTTGAGCATGTACATGTAGCCAACGGTTACCGGGCGCTCGAAGGCGTCACCAGTACGGCCGTCGAACAGGGTCATCTGACCGGATTCCGGCAGGTCAGCCAGCTTCAACAGCTCTTTCACTTCGCTTTCTTTGGCGCCGTCAAACGCTTGGGTGGCCATAGGCACACCGCCGCGCAGGTTGTTGGCCAGCTCCATGATTTCGCCGTTGTTAAGCTTCTTCAGATCCGCCGGGGCAGCGCTGGCGCCAGAAGAGTAAATCTCTTGCAGGAACTCGCGCAGTTCAGCGGCTTTCTTCTGCTCTTTAATCATGTTGTCGATCTTGCGACCCAGACCCTTGGCAGCCAGACCCATGTGGGTTTCCAGTACCTGACCCACGTTCATACGAGACGGTACACCCAGCGGGTTGAGAACGATGTCTACCGGCTCGCCATTGGCGTCGTGAGGCATATCCTCTTCCGGCATAATTACCGAGATAACACCTTTGTTACCGTGGCGACCGGCCATCTTGTCACCGGGCTGGATGCGACGTTTAACCGCCAGGTACACCTTGACGATTTTCAGTACGCCAGGCGCCAGGTCATCGCCGGTTTCCAGCTTGCCTTTCTTGTCTTCAAAGCGGTCGTCCAAAATGGCGCGACGCTCCTTCAAACCTTCTTCGGCACGTTCCAGCTGCTCGTTGTGAGCCTCATCGGCCATACGCACGCTGAACCAGGCGTCTTTGTCGTAATCGGCGGCTACCGCATCGGTGAGCTCGTCGCCCTTCTTCAGGCCGGGTGCTTTCACCACTTTGCTGCCCACCAGCGCAGAGCGCAGGCGTTCGAAAGTGGCGTTTTCCATAATGCGGTATTCGTCGTTCAAGTCTTTGCGGAACTGATCCAGCTCGGCTTTCTGGATGGCCAGAGAGCGGGCGTCACGTTCGATGCCATCACGGGTGAATACCTGTACGTCGATCACTGTGCCCTTGGTGCTGGAAGGCACACGCAGGGAAGTGTCTTTTACGTCGGAGGCTTTTTCACCGAAGATGGCGCGCAGCAGCTTCTCTTCCGGAGTCAGCTGGGTTTCGCCTTTTGGCGTTACCTTGCCCACCAGAATGTCGCCAGCATTTACCTCAGCACCGATGTACACGATGCCGGACTCGTCCAGACGAGACAGAGCAGATTCGCCTACATTGGGGATATCCGCGGTAATCTCTTCAGAACCCAGCTTGGTGTCGCGAGCCACACAGGTGAGTTCCTGAATGTGGATGGTAGTAAAGCGATCTTCTTTTACCACGCGCTCGGATACCAAAATGGAATCCTCAAAGTTGTAGCCGTTCCAGGGCATAAACGCGATGCGCATGTTCTGGCCCAGGGCCAGTTCGCCCAAGTCAACGGACGGGCCGTCGGCCAGAATGTCGCCACGCTCAACTTTGTCACCGGTGCGCACAATGGGGCGCTGGTTGATGCAGGTGTTCTGGTTGGAGCGGGTGTATTTGGTGAGGTTGTAGATATCCACACCAGCGTCACCGGCGTCTACTTCCTTATCGCTAACGCGAACCACAATACGACCAGCGTCAACGCTTTCGATCACACCGCCGCGCTTGGCCACCTTACATACGCCGGAATCGCGGGCCACAAAACGCTCCATACCGGTGCCCACTACAGGCTTGTCGGCACGCAGAGTCGGCACCGCCTGACGTTGCATGTTCGACCCCATCAGGGCGCGGTTGGCGTCATCGTGCTCCAGGAACGGAATCAGCGACGCCGCCACAGACACAACTTGCTGCGGAGATACATCCTGATACTGAACGTCCACCGGCGGCTTAACGGTAAATTCGCCCTGGTGACGTACGGAAACCAGTTCCTCCACCAGCTTGCCTTTGCTGTCCACTTCAGCAGAGGCCTGGGCAATCACGGTCTCGCCTTCGTTGATGGCGGACAGGTATTCGATGTCTTTGGTGACCTTGCCGTTGACCACTTTGCGGTACGGACTCTCCAGGAAGCCGTAGCTGTTGGTGCAAGCGTAGGTGGCCAGAGAGTTGATCAAACCAATGTTTGGACCTTCCGGCGTCTCAATAGGACATACACGACCGTAGTGAGTTGGGTGTACGTCACGCACTTCAAAGCCAGCGCGCTCACGGGTCAGACCACCTGGGCCCAACGCGGAGATACGACGCTTGTGAGTTACCTCAGACAGCGGGTTGTTCTGGTCCATAAACTGGGACAGCTGGCTGGAACCAAAGAACTCTTTCATGGCCGCAGCAACGGGCTTGGCGTTGACCATGTCCTGAGGCATCAGGCCTTCAGATTCCGCCATGGACAGGCGTTCTTTCACGGCGCGCTCAACGCGAACCAGACCGATACGGAACTGGTTTTCGGCCATTTCACCCACAGAGCGAATACGGCGGTTACCCAGGTGGTCGATGTCGTCGACTGTGCCTTTACCATTGCGGATATCGATGAGTGTTTTCAGTGCAGCAACAATGTCTTCGCGATCCAGTACACCGCCGCCGGTTTCGTCTTCACGACCGAGGCGACGGTTGAACTTCATGCGGCCAACTGCAGACAGATCGTAGCGATCGGCACTGAAGAACAGGTTCTGGAACAGACCTTCTGCAGACTCTTTGGTGGGGGGCTCGCCCGGACGCATCATGCGATAAATTTCTACCAACGCTTCCAGCTGGGTGCGAGACGGGTCGATACGCAGGGTATCAGACACAAAGGAGCCGCAATCCAGGTCGTTGGTGTACAGGGTTTCGATGGCGGTTACTTCCGCTTCCGCCAGCTGGGTCAGTACTTCGGCGGTAATTTCGGTGTTGCATTCCAGCAGCACTTCACCGGTTTCTTTGTTGATAATGTCTTTCGCCAGGGCACGACCCAACAGGTAATCGTTGGGCACTTCCAGCTCGGTGGTACCGGCTTTTTCCAACTCGCGAATATGGCGCGCGGTAACACGACGACCCTGCTCAACCAGTACTTTTTTACCGGCTTTAATGTCGAAAGCGGCAATCTCACCACGGAGGCGAGAAGGCACCAGCTCCATTTTGAAGACTTCTTTCTTCAGATCCACACTGAAGTTGGTGGTGTCGAAGAACAGGTCGAGAATTTCTTCGGAGCTGTATTCTAGGGCGCGCAGCAGAATGGTCGCCGGCAGTTTGCGACGGCGATCGATACGTACGTACACCAGATCTTTGGGGTCGAACTCAAAGTCCAGCCAGGAACCGCGGTAAGGGATGATACGCGCGGAGTACAGCAATTTACCGGAGGAGTGCGTCTTGCCCTTGTCGTGGTCGAAGAACACGCCGGGGGAACGGTGCAACTGGGAAACAATTACCCGCTCGGTGCCGTTGACCACAAAGGTGCCGGTGTCGGTCATCAGGGGCACTTCGCCCATGTAGACTTCCTGCTCTTTGATGTCTTTGATGGCTTTGTTGGACGACTCTTTGTCGTAGATCACCAGGCGCACTTTCACCCGCAGCGGGGCAGCGTAGGTAACGCCACGCAGTTTACATTCTTCCACGTCGAAGACGGGCTTGCCCAGCTGGTAGTCAACGTATTCCAGTGCGGCATTGCCAGAGTAGCTGACAATGGGGAATACGGAATTCAAAGCGGCGTGCAGACCGGTTTTCTGCCGTTCTTCGACGGGCAGGCCTAATTGTGTGAAGTGGCGGAAGGAGTCCAGCTGAATGGCCAACAGGTATGGCAATTCCATTACCTGCGGCAGCTTGCCGAAATCCTTGCGAATACGTTTTTTCTCAGTATATGAGTAAGGCATCTGCATTCCCCGTACGTACTACTGTGCTTGTGTAGAGTCCGGCCTCAGTGGCCGAGCCCATTCGTTACCGCATCACTGCCATAACGTCTTGAATATCGCCGCTTCAGAGGTGGACAAAAAGTGCCCTGCCTGAAGCGGGAAAAGGCCGGTGGGCAAAATGCCCACCAGCCTCGCGCCTAAAACAAGTTAGGCCGCGTACACAGAGTCGAACTTACTTGAGCTCGACAACTGCGCCAGCTTCTTCCAGCTGCTTCTTGGCTTCTTCAGCGTCGTCTTTGGAAACGCCTTCTTTAACCGCAGAAGGTGCACCGTCAACCATAGCCTTGGCTTCTTTCAGGCCCAGACCGGTAATAGCGCGAACGGCTTTGATCACGTTTACTTTCTTGTCGCCAGCGGAAGACAGAACTACGTCGAACTCAGTCTTCTCAGCAGCGGCTTCACCACCTTCACCAGCGGCAGGAGCAGCAGCAACTGCAACAGCGGCTTGGGCAGAAACGCCAAATTTTTCTTCCATGGCTTCAACCAGCTCAACAACGTCCATTACGGACATTTCGGCGATTGCGTTCAGGATATCGTCTTTAGAAAGAGCCATTACTCATTCTCCTAAAAAATATAAAAAAGTTTGTTAACAAAAAGCTGCCGACTTAATAAATAAATCAGGCGGCTTCTTTTTGGTCGCGAACAGCTGCAACAACACGAGTAACCTTGCTGGGTACTTCGTTGAAGGTACGAACCACTTTGGTAACCGGCGCCAACATAACGTTGGCCAGCATGCCGAGGGCCTGCTCCAGAGTTGGCATTTTCGCCAGAACGTCGATTTGACCGGCGTCCAGCACTTTGCCACCTACAGACAGGGCCTTAACCTCAAACTTTTCTTCTTCTTTAGCGAAGTCTTTGAAAAGTCGAGCGGCAGCGCCTGGATCTTCCATGGAAAATCCAAACAGGCTGGGGCCTTTCAGTGATTCAGAGATACATTCAAACTCAGTACCTTCGATAGCGCGCTTCGCCAGAGTGTTACGTACAACACGGAGGTTGATACCATTCTCGCGAGCTTGCTTACGCAAGGCGTCCATAGCGCCGACAGACACACCGCGTGCGTCGGCAATTACCAGTGACAGCGCGTTAGCTGCAGTCTCGTTAACATCAGCGACGATCGCTTTTTTGTCTTCGAGTCCAATAGCCACTTATTTCTCTCCTGGATTTGAAGTTAAAGATTGGGAACATTCCCAACCCCGTTTTCGGTGATCAAATCCAGCGTTCTTAAACTGCAACTTACGTTACAAGAATGCTGATTTGGGTCACACGTCTGCGTAGGAAATTAAGAGTTGCGGTTCAAACTTCTCATAAAGAAGCTACTGCTGATCTGCGCCTCACCTACGGTCTTTGACGGCCCGCCTTTTACCCTGGAAGGGCAACAACAAAAGGCAAGCCCCAAAGTTCTTTACGCTTCTCTTTCCTAAAAAATTTAGATTTCCAGAGAAGACTGGTCGATAGTGATACCTGGGCCCATGGTGGTGGACAGGGTCACTTTCTTTAAATACACACCTTTGGCAGAAGCGGGCTTGGCCTTTTTCAGGTCAGCGATCAGCGCTTCCAGGTTTTCTTTCAGAGCCGCTTCTTCAAAGCTCACTCGGCCAATGCCGCCGTGAACAATACCGGCTTTGTCGGCGCGATAACGAACCTGACCGGCCTTGGCGTTTTTAACCGCAGTGGCTACATCGGGGGTTACGGTGCCAGTTTTTGGGTTAGGCATCAGGCCGCGAGGGCCGAGAATTTGACCCAGGGCACCGACAACACGCATAGCAGCGGGGTCAGCAATCACCACGTCAAAGTCCAGGTTGCCGCCTTTCACTTGCTCAGCCAGATCTTCCATACCAACGATGTCGGCACCGGCCGCTTTGGCCGCTTCAGCCGCTTCACCCTGGGTGAATACAGCAACGCGAACGTCTTTACCGGTACCGTTAGGCAGGGTAGTTGCGCCGCGAACAGCCTGGTCGGATTTACGGGGGTCAATACCCAGGTTCACCGCCACATCAACGGTTTCGGCAAACTTCACGGTAGACAGCTCTTTCAGCAGGGAAACAGCGTCGGCCATTGGGTACTGCTTGCCAATCTCTACTTTTTCACGGATAGCGCGCTGGCGCTTAGACAACTTGGCCATTTACACACCCTCCACTTCGATACCAGCACTGCGGGCAGAACCAGCAATGGTACGAACTGCAGCGTCCATATCGGCAGCTGTCAGATCGGCTTCTTTGGTTTTTACAATTTCTTCCAGCTGAGCGCGGGTCACCTTGCCCACTTTGTCGCTGTTGGGGCGACCGCTGCCTTTCTTGATGCCAGCAGCCTTGCGCAGCAGTACAGCGGCAGGCGGCGACTTCATAATGAAAGTGAAGCTGCGATCACTGTATACAGTAATCACAACAGGAACTGGCAGACCGGGCTCGATGCCTTGAGTCTGAGCGTTGAACGCCTTACAGAATTCCATGATATTTACACCGTGCTGACCCAACGCAGGACCAACAGGGGGACTTGGGTTGGCCTGACCGGCCTTTACTTGCAGCTTGATATAAGCTTCGACTTTTTTAGCCATGGTTTCACTCCAGATGGGTGATTAGCGCCTCAAACCCCGCCCTGCGCCAAAACGCAAAACAGAGCCGTCTCAGGCTCCCCGCTCCACCGACCCATTCGGCGAAGCATTTAAAATTCAGTTTTTCAGGCTCAGGTTTTTTCGACCTGAGTAAATTCCAGCTCAACCGGCGTGGTGCGACCAAAGATAGATACCGCCACATGCAAGCGGCTCTTCTCGTAATTGACCTCTTCAACAACACCATTGAAGTCGTTGAAAGGGCCATCGATAACGCGCACCACTTCGCCCGGTTCGAACATGGTCTTGGGCTTTGGCTTTTCTTCCGAATCGTGCATACGTTGCAGAATGGCTTCCGCTTCACGTTCAGTAATCGGCGCAGGGCGATCCGCCTTGCCGCCAATAAAACCCATCACTCGAGGGGTTTCTTTTACCAAGTGCCAAGTATCGTCACTGAGCTCCATTTGCACCAGCACGTAACCGGGGAAAAACTTGCGTTCGCTCTTACGCTTTTGACCGCCGCGCATTTCCACCACTTCTTCGGTGGGCACCAGCACTTCGCCAAACTGCTCTTCCATGCCATGCAGCTCAATGCGCTCTTTCAGCGAACCTGCCACTTTCTTTTCGTAGCCGGAATAGGCGTGTACCACATACCAACGCTTGGCCATATTCAATTCCTATCTAGATGAACCTTAGCCAATCACCAGCTTGGCCAATGCACCAAACAGTGCATCCAAGCCCCACAGCAGCAGCGCCATAACAATCACAACCGCCAACACCATTAACGTCGTCTGGTTGCGCTCTTGGGCAGTAGGCCATACCACTTTGCGTAGCTCAGTGCGGGCACCACGGAAAAGGGCGACAAAGCCAGCCCCTTTAGCAGTCTGCGCCGCCACAACACCGGCGAGGCCAAACAGAACCAGCACACCCAGCACTCGATAAAGCAGGCCGGGGTCACTTTCAGCCAAATTGGCAAAGTAATAGTTGCCACCGATAGCCGCCACCAAAAGGACAACCACCAATAGCCACTTCAGTCCGTCCAATTGATACTGCTTTTCTTCGCTCGCTGCGCTCATCAACGCTTTCGCACTCCGCTGTCTATGGTCGCTTACCTTGCAACTCTGTGTTGCAACAAACTATGGCAGGCCAGGAGGGACTCGAACCCCCAACTTTCGGTTTTGGAGACCGACGCTCTACCAATTGAACTACTGGCCTGTAAAGCAATTACCTGGCATCACTCGACGCCAAGCCCAACCCTTAAAAATCAGTTACTTGGGCAGCATTTGCCACCTCAGACAAATTTTTAAGTGCCAAAAAATCCCAGCGAAGCCTATTGCTTCGCGGGAAAATCTGGAGCTCTTGAGCAGATTTGAACTGCCGACCTCACCCTTACCAAGGGTGTGCTCTACCAACTGAGCTACAAGAGCATTAACCTGTATAAAAAGTCTTGCTTCCTTCCAGCCTCTCTATACAGAGAAAACTGGAGCGGGTAGCGGGAATCGAACCCGCATATTCAGCTTGGAAGGCTGACGTTCTACCACTGAACTATACCCGCCGAACTTACTTAAAATGGTGCTGGGCTGGATTACTCCAAACCACCGAAGCTTTCGCGTCAGAGCGCCTGCGGCGCATAAAAAGCCAGTCTGATCGCTTTGGCCACTCGGGAGCCGTAGCATAAAATCTTTTACCAAACCCCATCCTGGGGTGGATTACTCCGGGCATCCTGCTCTACGCCCTGCGGGTCAGCGCTGTGCGCTGCTCAAATTTGCTCCTGCAAATTTGTCGAACCAGGTTCAAATCCACTAACAGACCTACCGACCCTGAACATCCCGTTCACTGCTTTTCAGCATTTGTCCTTCGAATATGGTGCTGGGGGGTGGATTCGAACCACCGAAGCTTTCGCGTCAGATTTACAGTCTGATCCCTTTGGCCACTCGGGAACCCCAGCAAACTTACTTCAAAAAAACTGCTTCAATGCCAAGCAAGCCCTTTTGGTCACTCAAACCCAAGGAAGCCCAGCAAAAACGGCCGGACATTTTCTTTATCCAACCACACCCTGTCAACACCTAAGTGCTTCAAAGCGCTATAAAAAATGGAGCTGGTGATAGGAGTCGAACCTACGACCTGCTGATTACAAGTCAGCTGCTCTGCCAACTGAGCTACACCAGCTAAAACCGTTTCAACAGCCCTGAGTTTTGGGCTCTGCGCATAAACGGAGGCGGGATTCTATGGGAAGTCGCCGTGCGAAGCAACCACCGCACAGTTTTTTTGCAAAATTTCCGTACTTGGGCTTTTTGAGAGGATATCAAACCACAGGCGCCGCCCGACTTTCGCCTGCAGGGAAGCGGCAAATTGAAGCCAGTACTCCTGTTCTTCGGCCAAACCAGATGGAGCTAAAGACCAGCGTTGGTGAGCCACACCCAAGTCACTCAAACCACCGGACAACGACTCGATTAATTCCAACTCACGAACAGGCCCAACAACCAGACACTCACCGGATAATTGGAGATCACCGGGCTCCCGCTCTGATAACAATATGAGTCCAGATGCTTCATTAAGAGAAGCCGGCTGAGGAGTAGAAGCTGGTTGCTGCGATGAAAACCAGTAAAGCGCTACACCGTTCATCAACATCAAAATGGCAAATAGCCAACGCATACTGCATTCCTTAGGGCATCAACACCGACAGTCCATCCAATACCATTTCCTCCTTGAGGAAAACCTGACCATTAAGGTGGGGCAACAAGTATTGAGCATCACCGCCTCCCAGGAAAACAGGGGCACTGGAATTCAACTCTTGCCGTGCGCACTGTATCAATTGTATTGCCATTTTAAGGCAGCCATTGATAACCGCCTGAGCTGTACTACTGCCAGGATCTGTAATTGCGTTTTTCCACAAACTTTCAACTTTGACCTGGCTGGTACCTGAAAAAAGCGCCCTGCGCTGCATTTCCAAACCTGGAACGATAAAGCCCCCCAGATGCTGGCGGCGCTCATTCAACAAATCCACAGTTATGGCACTACCGGCGCTGACAATAACAGTGTCACCACTACTTTCACGGGAAGCCGCTAACACTGCCAACCAGCGATCGACTCCTAGCTGGCCAGGATCCGGGTAACCACATTGCACACCTGCCGCATGGCTATTGGTTACCGCCAACTCTAACTCAAGACCCCAACGGTTCATCACCCACTGAGCTAGCCCACTTTCGATATCTTTGCCGGCGACATTGGCCACACGCACGCGCTCAGGGCCCTCAACCAAGCCAGAAAAAGAATCCTCCCAGTCTCCACCATTTACCAGTGCACCTCGCTGCTCCCCACAACGCCACTTCGCCCGGGTATTGCCAATATCAATATCCATAACCGCCATTAACTGGCACTCCTCAAGCTGATTTCACCGCCATTAAAGTAATGTAACTCTCCATCAACCCTCAAGCCGATAGCACCTGCCTCAGAAACACCGCTGGCTGTGCCAACTACTGATCGATTAGCAGTAATCAACTCTACCGGCTTGCCACGAAAAGCGTCGCTGCCTTGCCATTCATCACGATAGCGGGCAAAACCCTGCTGGTGATAACTCGCCAGCATCGGCAGTAATTCATCCAGTAGGCTAGCCGCCACCTGATTGCGGGATATCGACTTGCCACATACCTTGCTAAGGTCAGTCCAGGGCTGATCAATACCTGATACCTGATTCGCAGGCATATTAATATTCACCCCTATTCCCACGACAACTTGGCAAAAACCCGCTGGATCACCAATCATTTCTAACAGTATGCCCGCAACTTTGTGTCCCTTATAAAGCACATCATTGGGCCACTTAAGCTCCGCCTCAACAGCACCACAAGTAGCCAAAGCGCGCTTCACTGCGACACCAACGGCCAAACTTAGCCCTTCCAGGGCAGCCGCTCCGCCATCAAACCCCCAAACTGCAGAAAGGTATAGGTTACGGGCAAACGGGCTCACCCATCGGCGCCCACGCCGGCCGCGCCCGGCGGTTTGCTGCTCCGCCAGCACCACATAGCCGCTAGCATCATTATGCTCCGCCCGTAGCCGGGCAACACTGTTGGTGGAATCAGTGCTACTCAGAATATCCAATTGGCTTAACTGCTCTTTGGCCCCCTTTGACAACGCTGACAATATGCCGTGCTTGCAAAACAACTCGATACCGCCAGGTACGCAATAGCCGCGCCCTTTGACTGTTTCTACATCCAATCCAAGTTCTACGAGTTTTTGCACTTGCTTCCAGACCGCTGTACGGCTTACACCAAGCTGGGTACCCAGCTCCTCGCCAGAATGAAACTGGCCATCTGCCAATACCGCGATCAAATTATCTGTTGAATCAACCACCATTACCCCACAAGGCCAAACCATTAAGCCAGATAAAGCGCACACCGAATACAAATATCACCAAAGCAAACAGCCGCTTCAACAGCAGTGCTGGCAAACGATGTGCCAGCTGTGCACCCCAGCGGGCACTGACCGTAGCCGCCAAAGAGATGCCAATAAAAGCCGGCAAATAGATATAGCCAACAGCCCCTTGCGGCAGAGATGTAATACTCCAGCCAGCAGCCATAAAGCTGAATGCGGAAAACAAGCCAATTGGCAATCCACAGGCGGCACTGGTGGCAATAGAGCGGTGAACGGAAACATTGCACCACAACAAATAAGGCGTCGTTAGAGAGCCACCACCAATGCCAAACAGCGCAGACAGAACCCCGATAACACTACCCGCCACACCATTTACCCAGCCACCAGGAAGTTCACGGTGTGCATGGGGCTTGACCCCCAAGCCAAATTGAATCGCCACTGCCACCATCAGCAACCCAAACACCAGCTGCAGCAGCACGCCGGAAAGCATTGCCGCAATGACACCTCCCAGAACAGCACCTATAGCAATACCCGGCGCCAACTGAACAAACACCGGCCACAGCACCGCTTTTTTTTGATGGTGCACCCAGGTAGCACTAATAGAAGTAACCACAATCGTCGCCAGCGATGTGCCAATGGCCAAGTGAGTCAGTATTTCAGCATCAAAACCTTGGGCAGTAAAAGAGATAATCAGCAAGGGAACGATTACCACCCCGCCACCGAGCCCAAACAGACCACCTATCAGGCCAGCGACAATGCCCAGAATGACGTAAAGCAGTAAGCCTTCGATCACTGAACCTCACAGCACTGATAGGGCGCAATTCTGAATAAAAAAACAATGGCGTTAATGACGCTTTCCCCAACCCAACAAAAGAAGGAAGTTTACGGTATGGAATCAGCGGTTGGAAATTAACAAGGCATTAAAATGACTGTGCTTTTTTAAGTTTCTAGCTACGAAGTGCCTCACATGGGGACAAAAAGGCAGGAGGCCTTTTTGCACAGCCGCAGGCAGACATAGTACCACTAAGGAAGTTCGGATCTGATGACCTACAATGACTCAGGCCATCCTGGCCTTCGGGCTGCGCCCGCCTGCGCTTCGCTACAGCGCCCAAAATCGTTCCCGACGATTTTGTCACATGGCAAGCCTTCGGCTTGCTTTAACGGGGTAGAAGGTCGTTGGGCATATAAATAAAAACCCCCAGCCGCTGTGCGACTGGGGGTTTTTATTTAAATCCTGGCGACAAATCCGCAGGAAGCGGATTTGGGCGTCTTTGACGGGCGCAGCCCGAGGTGCATGGATGCACCGAGCCATTGCCGTTGGTCATCGCCAGCCCGCGGTGGTGTTTCCGGCACAAAGTAAAACGCCTCAACCATTTCTGGTTGAGGCGTTTTAAATTAAATCCTGGCGATGACCTACTCTCACATGGGGAAGCCCCACACTACCATCGGCGATACATCGTTTCACTACTGAGTTCGGGATGGGATCAGGTGGTTCCAATGCTCTATGGTCGCCAGGAAAACTGGCTTGGATTGGCTGTCGTCTTATGTCTGTATGACTGCGTTGTGCCATGTCCAAATAGGGTGGCAGATTCTTAAGCTTTTACTGTCTGTGTCTTTCGTTCTTGCGTGTCTTTTGCTTTTCTACATGCTTGTCCGAACGTCACTGCAATCAGCAGCCTCAGTTATATGGTCAAGCCTCACGGGCAATTAGTACGGGTTAGCTCAACGCCTCACAACGCTTCCACACCCCGCCTATCAACGTCATAGTCTTTAACGGCCCTTTAGGGGAATCAAGTTCCCAGGGAGATCTCATCTTGGAAGAGGCTTCCCGCTTAGATGCTTTCAGCGGTTATCCTGTCCGAACATAGCTACCGGGCAATGCTTCTGGCGAAACAACCCGAACACCAGAGGTTCGTCCACTCCGGTCCTCTCGTACTAGGAGCAGCTTTCCTCAAATCTCCAACGCCCACGGCAGATAGGGACCGAACTGTCTCACGACGTTCTGAACCCAGCTCGCGTACCACTTTAAATGGCGAACAGCCATACCCTTGGGACCGGCTTCAGCCCCAGGATGTGATGAGCCGACATCGAGGTGCCAAACACCGCCGTCGATGTGAACTCTTGGGCGGTATCAGCCTGTTATCCCCGGAGTACCTTTTATCCGTTGAGCGATGGCCCTTCCATACAGAACCACCGGATCACTAAGACCTACTTTCGTACCTGCTCGACGAGTTTGTCTCGCAGTCAAGCACCCTTCTACCTTTGCGCTCATAGCATGATTTCCGACCATGCCGAGGGTACCTTCGTGCTCCTCCGTTACTCTTTGGGAGGAGACCGCCCCAGTCAAACTACCCACCATACACTGTCCCCGATCCGGATAACGGACCTGGGTTAGAACCTCAAACATACCAGGGTGGTATTTCAAGGGCGACTCCACGCAGACTAGCGTCCACGCTTCAAAGTCTCCCACCTATCCTACACAAATAGGCTCAAAGTTCAGTGCAAAGCTGTAGTAAAGGTTCACGGGGTCTTTCCGTCTAGCCGCGGGTACACTGCATCTTAACAGCGATTTCAATTTCACTGAGTCTCGGGTGGAGACAGCGTGGCCATCATTACGCCATTCGTGCAGGTCGGAACTTACCCGACAAGGAATTTCGCTACCTTAGGACCGTTATAGTTACGGCCGCCGTTTACCGGGGCTTCGATCAAGAGCTTCGCACAAGTGCTAACCCCATCAATTAACCTTCCGGCACCGGGCAGGCGTCACACCGTATACGTCCACTTGCGTGTTTGCACAGTGCTGTGTTTTTGATAAACAGTTGCAGCCACCTGGTCACTTCGGCCAGCCTCAGCTTAGGGAGCAAGTCCCATCACCAAAACCGGCGTACCTTCTCCCGAAGTTACGGTACCATTTTGCCTAGTTCCTTCACCCGAGTTCTCTCAAGCGCCTGAGTATTCTCTACCTGACCACC